>CALLLY010000425.1 GCA_938008205.1 uncultured Granulosicoccaceae bacterium | reverse complement strand
GGTTGCCCTACTGGTCCGGTCATGTAGGCAAGGCCGCTTTGAAACTGCACAACTTCATCAAGCGCCGGACGGTTTTGCATGGGACCACTGAGATAACCTTTTAATGCCAGATATATCAGCTTAGGATTGACTGCAGACAGCGTTGTATAGTCGCACCCAAGTTTTTCCATCGTGCCGGGACCATAGTTCTCAAGAACAATATCTGCCTGCTGTACCAGTTTATGCACAATGGCCTGGCCTTCGGCAGACTTTAGATTGACCGCAAGGCTTTCCTTATTGCGATTAAAGGTTGCAAAAAAACCTGAAGCAAAGCCGTTAAGGAAACGGGTTTTATCGCCATGCGGTGCCGGTTCAATTTTGATGACCCGCGCGCCTAGATCAGCCAGTAATAACCCTGCGCACGGCCCCATCACTGTGTGGCTGAACTCCAGCACGGTGATACCGGATAACGATTGCATTGTCATGGTTAAGCCGCCCCGTGCCCAGAACGTGCCGCTTGCCGATAGCGCTCCAAATTGCCGCCGCGAAGCAATGCTCCGGGCAATTGACGACCGACAATATCTTCTGCAAGTGCAACACATTCGAGCAAGGCATTGATATCAACTCCTGTGTCAATACCCTCTTCATGCGCCAGAAGTAATAGCTCTTCGGTTGCTATGTTACCGGAGGCACCAGGTTGCCGGGCAAACGGACACCCGCCAAGCCCGCCTACCGTGGTATCAAATCGATCCACCCCCAGTTGCATGGCAGCCCAGGCGTTACTAATGCCAATGCCGCGTGTGTCATGCAGGTGCAGTCGTATAGGAACATCCGGCCAGCGTTCACGTACCGCACCGGTTACCGCCACAATCCGGCTGGGCGTTGCCCAGCCCATGGTATCGGCAAGTGCGACTTCATTAATGGAAGCACCGTGTTCACTGGCAATGTTAAAGCCATCATCAACGGCCTGCAGAACATTTGCAGTAGGAACATCGGCTGAAAAATTACACCCGAAAGCCGCCATCACACTGATTTTTGTTACAGCAATACCGCCGCTCTGGTGGTTTATGGTCTGTTGGCGCATGGCCTGCAAATTTGTTTCTCGATCACGATGCAGGTTACTTATTCCGAAAGCTTCGGATGCACATAAGTGGATGCAACCGGCCAGGGTAAGTTTGTCAGTATGTTGCAGGGCTCTTTCTATACCCTTTTGATTAAACCACAGCGCTGTATAAGTAACGCCATCGACAACCTGGATGGCGTTAACTACCTCACCCGCGTCTGCCCAGCCGGGCACCAGCTTCGGATTCACAAAAGAACAAACCTGTATTGCAGATAACCCTGTATGCGACAGCGCATTGATCAGTTCTACTTTACGGTTGGTGCTGATGGCACCGGACTCTATTTGAAAACCTTCGCGCGGGCCCTCTTCGGTAATAGTAATTCGCGACGGCAGATCACTCATAACACAAGTATTCCCCTGAAGATGTTTAAGCCGAACGTGTATTCTACAGTAGCGAGACTGAATGCGGGTTGCAACCGCATAGCATTAGTCTTGTTACCCAGGTCTGCACCTCGGTACAATCTGCTAAAAGTATACTCGGGAGAACCTTAGTAACACACTGCACTGATCTTCCACTTCCTTCTCCCGGCACTCAATAGTTTTCGCGAAACAGGTGGCGGGGGAAATTACGGGAATAGTAGTACCATGTTCAAAATACGCTCGATATCCGCTTCAACGCTGCCAAAGGTGTTAGCGCGGTTTCCTGTGCCAGCCGCATTAATGGCCATGTTTACAGCAACAATGATTGTCCGTGAACCTGCGACTGCGTTTCAAGAAGACTATCTTCTGTTGATAGGTCTGGTTATCTCAGCTTATTTATGCGTATCGATGGTACTGGCCGGCGAATCGCGTGGCATAAAGACGCGCTGGTACTGGCAGATCGCCATTAGCGTGGTGGTGACTCTCGGTGCCATTTACTCAGAAATTCTACTACTGAATATTGCGATGGCGCTGGGCGCTGCATTGCTACTGCTGGGTAACGCTGTACGTCACAGCAGACTTGCCAATAACCTGCACGTTTGGGATTTTACTCATAAAATCTGGACGGCTGCGATTTTCGCAACCATTGCGTCTATCATTTATTTTGTTGGTATCAATATGATTCAGATGGCACTTGTGTCACTTTTTGGTATTGATATTCGTGCAGTCGGCAACAACCTGCTACTGCCATTCGGGCTTGCGCTATTGGCACCCCTGTATTGGCTTAGTTCAATTCCTGCAGTCGACGAAGACACCTCACACCTGCAACAGCAACCGGAATTTATTTCCAGGGCAATAGCATTTATTGGCAGTTGGATACTTGCACCGCTGATGCTTATCTACGCAGTTATTCTGCTCGCCTACTGCATAAAGATAATTACGCAAAACGAACTGCCAAATGGCGAGGTAGCCGCCCTGACGCTGCCGTTTGTACTCCTGGGAACGCTAACGTGGTTAGTGCTGGAAGCGCCATTTGCCCAGGAACTGAAAGTTGCTGCAGTTTTTCGGCAAATCTGGTTTCCTGTATCACTCCCGGTAGCCATTCTGTTAGCCTCCGCTATCTGGGTCAGAATTTCAGCGTATGGTTTAACCACCGAGCGTATAGCTTTGTTACTGGCAACACTGTGGGCAATACTGCTTGCACTCTGGTTCAGTTTCGCTTCGAACAAATGGCGGGATATTCGAATCATCCCGGGTCTTGCATCCGCACTGCTCGCGATCGGTGCGGTATGCGCCGGTCAATTCAGTTACTCAAGCCAGTATGCACGTGCCATTAGTAATATGCAGTTATCGGGAATACTGGATGATGGCGGTTTGGTTAAGCCCATTGAAACCATTTCTATAACAAACGAAGCCGCCGCACGGCGCAGCAAAAGCGCTCTACAGTATCTTTTACAGTCCGACCAAATCAAGACGCTGGAGAAGCTACAGCAAATCAATCCAGACAACGCACCGATAGCTTCTGGTCATGAAGAATTAATGCAAAGACTCAAGCTAAGTGATCTCAAAGAAACCTATCGGGATGGACTTCAGGCTTTTCAGTTTAGTGCAAAAAATCAATCCTTCCAGCTTCACAACTACGAGAAATTGCTGGGTCCATTTAGATTGAATTCTCAAACAGACGCAACCGACACTCCCTACGAAAATACCAGGCATCAACTAACACAAAATCTACGCATTAACATGAGCGGCCATGACCTGATCCTGACCACAGGCGACTCCGTCCTGACCTCATTCAACCTTCGAGAGTGGACATTGCAGCAAACCAATCTCAATGACCAGTTGGTTTTACCGGACAACCTGGTAATTCCTTTTTATAACGCCAACGGACAATCTATCAGCATTGTGATTCACGATTTTTATTTCACCGATGACTCTGTTTATACGCATATCAATGCAACAATATACTTGCTGGCATCCGGACTATAGAACGGATAGTTATCCAGACTTTTTCAACAACGCAACGGATTGATATGCCCGCCATTGAATCTCTCACACTCCACTGTAGCGATCCAGTCGCGCAGCAACAGTTTTATTGTGAAGTTCTGGGCATGCAGCAATTGCCGGATAACACAGTAGGCTATGGACACGAGCAGGCCGCAATTCGTTTTCTTTTTGCCAAAGGCGAATACCACTCAAATCCATCAGATTTGTATTGGAAAATTGCATTGTCCGTTCCTGACATTGAGCTGGCCTGTCAACAGCTTTCAGATAAAGGACTTCAGATTGGGGTACCCGAACAGTTTCAGGATATCGGTTACCTTGCACACTTCTATGACCCGGCCGGATTCACTATCGAGCTGATTGAGCACTGGTTTAAGGGCAACCGGCCAAACACACAGGTTAACAAAACACTACTTGGCGGAGGCGCGAGTTTAACGTTAATTACGCTTCGTACCGCAGACAGAAAAGCAACCCTGGAATGTTGCATTGATCTTGGAATGAAGCTGCTGTCTGTTCAACCGGTTGAGAACTACGGTTTCACTTTGTATTTTTTTGCGTTTACTGATGAAACCCCACCGTCAAAGAATCTGCATTCGGTTGACAACAGGGAATGGCTGTACCAAAGACCCTATACGGTATTGGAAGTCCAGCACTTACACGAGGCGGCGAATATATTGCAGCCCGACCACGACAAGCCAGGCTATGCAGGCACTGGGATTTCCGGCTGCACTAACCCGATACCAGTCAACCCACTGAATATTTCTATAGAGAAGACAGGTTAATCTCTTTGGTTTCAAACTCTATAGCATCAATTATCGATTCCTGAAGCTCACTATATATGCCAGCATGCTCTCTGGTCACTTCTGCATATTCAGTAAGTTCACTTTCACTTAATGGCGAGAACAGAAAAGCCATAGATCGCACCATGTCATCCTTGAGGATTGATTCGAGCTTTACAAATTTCTTACGAATCCCCTGCCCATAGCTCAGCTCCTTCTGCATTTCCTGCACGTTTCCGGATCGCTCAGCCTTTTGCTTACAACCGCTAAGTGCCCACCCTGAATAGTCGAGCTCAACTGCTATACTGGCAATACCCTTACCTGTAACCGTGTCATTATAAATCTGCTGGATTCGCTCCAGACGTTTTTTGTCGACACTGAATTTTTTAAGCTTTGCGTTATCAATGGCTGCCTGTTCAAGCTCAAGCACCTTGCGACCCGTAGGAGATTCGAACCAATCCACCAGATTCTTTGCCACAAGCTCCGGCACTTTTTCCTGAATGCTGCCAACGACAACATTATGTATTCGCTCTGCATCGGGGAGTTGAGCAACTGCTTCACTTTCACAGCGGCTCGCATGTCGACCTGCGGCGCTTTGAATATCTGCTGGAAACTCTTTCAAAAAAGCCGCAATACCCGCCTGTTGAATAAACCGCGCATGGGTATCAGAGCTCAGTGCCGCGCTCACCTGCGGTACTAATTTGCGGCTTTGTTTGGGCACATGTTTAACCGACCGTGCGACATGATCAAAGACAGTCTCCAGACCTCGGCCTGCCAGTATATTAAAACCGGCTTCGGCTGAAACTTCACTGACCCGCAGCTGCGGTTTGGGCAACCGACGCGTGTAAGTGTTAAGTACCGTATCGTCTTCACTCACCAGCTCGTAGCCGATAAATTCTGCAAGCCGATTCAAGGCGGTACCCACTGACGCGTTTTCGTCAAAATCCCACTCGACAATATAACTCAGCGGATCTGACTGGATATCATTTGATGCAGGTGTAGCAGCATTTCTTGGCGGTCCGAGATAAGAGTTCTGATCAACCACCTCTGTGGCGAGGCTGGTATCTCTGGCAATCGCTGACTTGGATACAACTGCCTGTTTTATTTTTGGCTCTGGCATAACTTCAGGCACAACCACTTTTTCAGCTTTTGGCAATGGTACCTGTTCGGCTACGGCTACTGTTACCGGTTCCTTTGCAAGCTCTGCTGCAGGCTGCTTTTTTGTTTCTGCAACAGCCGGTTTTTCAGGCGCCGGTACTTTATTCACTTTTTTCGCAGGTGCGGGCTGCACCATGGCCACTTCAATGTCTTCCTTCTGCACATCTTGTGCAGGCTCTGCTTTTGCCACCGACAACGGCTCCGCCTTCGTTATTGGCACCACTTGCGCTTTAGGTGCATCAGCAATGACCAACTCCGCTTTAACGGGTTGCTCCACTGGTGGTTCAGGCTCAACAGCAACTACGGATTGCTCCGGGTATTTCGCTGCTGTTTCTGCGCCCGAAACCGCCTTAGACACAGCATCTGTTGTTGCAGCAGGTATTGCCACCGGCTGCACCTCAGGCTCAACAACCGGAGTAGTAACGGCTAAAGGAAGACTCAGTATCTGATCTGAACTTGAATTCCCCAACAGTGTGCCATCGGTTATAGATGCAGGCTTGTCTATGGCACTCAACCACTTACGGTTAGGATCGACCACAGGAGCCTTGGCTACCTGTGTTGCATTGGTATTGACGCTGGTGTTTGACGATACACTGGTGGCACGCGACAGAAAATTGCTGGCCGCTCCATTTTTACTACCAGAAAGTCCGTCGGGTCGGTAGCTGGTCAGAGTGACTTCCTGATTACTTGGCAGTTCGTCACGCGCCTGCGGTCCAATCAAAACCAGAGATTTACCAAAAGGCCACCGCTGAGCCTGGCGCATCTGGTTGTCCGGATTGTTAAAATAAAGAGTATCTCCTACCACTTTGAGATTTTCGTATCGGGTTTGCGCGGCAATAAGATCCCGCACCGTCGGCAGTTGAAGTGTGGCGCCCGTTTTCAATAGCGAGGCATCATTGTTTTCGAATGCCTGCGGGTTCGCTTCGTAAAGCGCTGCTGCCAGGTGATAAAAATCGAGTTCGCGAAAACGAAGCCTTCGAGCAATATCAACAATAGACTGACCACGCTGCACCTTCACCTGCTGGCGGTCAAACGGCACTTCGTTTAACTCATAATCTGACAACTTCGCATTGAGATCACTGTAGTAGTAAAGCAACGCTTCACTGCCATGTGACTCGCCGGATTGCGCCACTGCGTAGTTTGCGCACAACGCAAAACCGAGCACTACGGAAAAGCGTCTGACAATCTTGAAATTCAATTCATTCACCTTTGTGTAGTCAGCTCGATTTAGCTAGCGCCAACGATTGTATTGAATGAGTTCCCGGGCTTTACCCAGCATAGCGCTACCGTCAAAGCCGTTTTCCTTGGCATAGGCAAACCAGCGGTTGTACAAAGGCTGCGCCTGTACAATCCAGCGCTGCACTTCCGGCCCTTTCAGCACCGTGAGGTTGTTGTTACTGGCTACCAGTCTGCCATAAGCATCTGCACCAGCCATAACCTCAGCCGCAAAGGCTGACAACCCTTTACCGGTGAAGTTATCAAGTACCTGCCTGGCATCACCGGGCAATCCATTGTAGGCATCCCAGTTCATCGCCATAACAAACGTGGTGGTATACATAGCTCTTTTGTCGTCAAACTCGAGATGATTATCGATGATATCTCCGAGTTTGATTGCCGGTGTCACTTCCCATGGAAGCAGCGTGCCGCTGATCTTGCCGCTGTTGAGATTTTCTGGAATAGAAGGCAATGGCGTAGCCACGGGTTGCGCGCCAAGCTCTCGTAACAACTCTGTGGCCAGCCTGGTAGGCCCCCTGATCAACATGCCTGATATATCTTCCAGTTGCTGCACAGGTTGTCTGGTATGAACCACACCCGGGCCATGTACCCAGGCCGCCAGTATTTTCGCGTCGTTGTACTCTACCTGCTGCAACTCGCTGTCAATCAGATCCCATAACGCTTTGGAAGTAGCGACAGAATCTTCCATAAGAAAGGGCAATTCAAAGACTTCGGAACGTTTAAAACGGCCTGGAGAATAGCCCGGTACTGTAAGCACAATATCCACGGCGCCTTGTGCTGCCTGATCAAAGAGTTCAGCGGGCTTGCCCCCCAGAGACATCCCCGGATAGATCTCGATATCGATCCGTCCATTAGAAGCGCTTTCAAGTGCGACTTCCCACTCTTCCAGAAATTTCTGGTGCAGCGGTGCACCGGGGGGTAGAAAGTGGTGCAAACGCAGCGTGACATCAGCCGCGAGAATGGAGGTCGAGCACCACAACCCTGCTACAAAGCCAATCAACCTCAACAATTTCATCTATAAATCCAGTATGTTTAGGGTATTCGTTTTTATTAGTATAGGGCAGCTATTTACCGCATTTACCCACGGTCATACCGGTTGTCCTGTTGCGCCGCTACCGTGGATGCCTGATAAGGAGCACTGCCCATTTACCCGGCTAACACAATAACGCACCGTGTAAAGTAATCCATTACGATTCATGCAAGGAATGCTTTACATTACTGACTACTAAGGAAACGCTGTTTCCGTCAAGAAAATCAGAGGCATATTTTTTTTTAAGGTGGACGCATTACAGAATTACTGGCTCGAAGCCTATCGCGGTACTACCTGTAAAACACTGCATTAACCTGAAAGGCAACCAGAGCTCAAAAACCATTGACACATTGGCTATCGCGAGCGTACCTGCATACGGGCACGCTCGCGTTCTGCAACCAATACATATTTCTACCACACTGACCACTAGTTGAAATCGACAATAAAAATACAGTCAAAATAGATCTGGCCGTCACTGTCGAGTCTGGACATATCTACCTGCCCGGAGAGACGAACTTTTCCAGTGGCACCTGCAAATCTGCCGGTGCCGTACAACACCCC
>CALLLY010000424.1 GCA_938008205.1 uncultured Granulosicoccaceae bacterium | reverse complement strand
CATGGGACAAATCAAGCGCGGTATGAAAGCCCAGGTAGATATTGACCTGGATCTGGACCCGGAACAGACCGCTGAAGATAGCCACGTTGCTGTAGTGCAAAGTGTTGATCGGGTTGCCGATGCTGCCAGCGGTACTTTCGGTGTATTACTCAGCATGCCGAATGCCGGCCTTAGAATTCCAAGTGGTGTTCGCTGCCAGCTGTCTTTTGAAGGCGAGCAGGCCGAACAGTAAACAGGCGGTGAACATAATCTGCCGACCGTCGCCGAACTGTCCATCAGACTGGTGGACGTAGCAGTGTCAACAGTTTGTGATACACCACTGAATTGCATCAGACGATACAAGCCGATGCTCACAAATTGCTGCCAGGACAGACATTTACGGGCAACACTTACTTTCAGTGTTCAGGCACAAATGCCGACACAGTTCTCATGGGCTAATCCCGCAAACGAAAACAAGTGTGGATGCTCTGACAGACGTGCCGGACTTATATGATTAACTTTCTAAAATCTCCGCTTTTCAGAATCAGCTTCAGCATGACGATGCTGGTCATTTCGTTGTTGCTGGTCAGCGACGTACTGAGTTTATTTCCGAAAAACGACAACAACGCTCTGACCGAACGAAAGTTCATTGCCGAAACACTGGCAGTGCACGTGGCAATGGAACTTGAAGAGGAAGACGCAGAGAAAATTTCCGAATTGCTGCGTACCACTGTTACACGCAATTCCCTGGTAGAGTCAGTAGCTGTGCGCAGAGCGGACGGCACCTTCGTCGATTCCTATGGCACGCATCAGCAATACTGGAACCTGGAACCGCTGGATCGATCCACGCCGACTCATGTGCAGGTTCCGCTATTCGAAGGTGACAGCCAGATTGCCACAGTGGAGATACGCTATCAGGCGATCAACGCTGGAAGATCACTACTGGACCAACGAGCCTCGTTCGCTTCGGTCATTATATTCGTGGCCATTTCCGGCTTCGGTGTTTTCTGTGTTTTTCTGAAAAAAACCCTGCGAGAGCTCGACCCGGACGCCGTCATCCCGGAGCGTGTTCGAAAAGCACTGGATACCCTGGCTGAGGGGCTTCTAATTATCAATCGCGACGGAGAAATTGTTTTCTCCAATGCTGCATTTGCCCGAACTACCGGCATTGATGCTGCGGAACTGGCCGGCAAAAACTGCGAGGCACTGGAATGGGAGCTCGACGAGTCCAGCATACTGCCCTGGCAGCCTTTACTTAACGGTGGAGAGATTAGCAGCGGGGCATCTATCAAACTGAATACCGGCTACCAGCAGGTTTCCACGTTTACTGTCAACGCGACACCTATCGTTGCCAGAGCCGACGAGATTCGCGGGGCGTTAATCACGTTCAATGATATTACCGAAGTTGAAATTAAAAACGCAGAGCTCCGCAACGCGTTGGTTAAACTTGAAAAAAGTAAAGTGGAGATCACCCGGCAAAACGAGGAACTCGAGTACCTCGCCACCAGAGATCCGCTAACCGGCTCACTCAATCGCCGTTCATTTTTCAGTGGCTTCGAAACTCTATTTGAACAGGCTAACCTGAACAAAAACGAGCTGACCTGTTTTATGACCGATATCGATCATTTTAAATCGGTCAACGACACCCACGGTCACGGCGTGGGCGATGAAGTGATCAAGTATCTGGCAGACGTTCTGTCAGATCACGCGAGACCCAACGATCTGGTTGGTCGCTTCGGCGGCGAAGAATTCTGTGTCGTGATGCCTGCAACGTCCATTGACACAGCGATGAAAATTGCCGAGAAAATCAGGGACACTATCGAAAAAGGCGAAAACGCCACGTTTACAGACAAGTGCCGGATTACCGCAAGCTTTGGCGTCGCAACTATATTATCTGGCTCGAAAAAGCCAAATGATCTGGTCGAGCAAGCGGACAAGGCACTTTACTATTCGAAGGAGAACGGCCGCAACCAGGTCACACGCTACCGACAGGAATTTGCAAATGCGCCGTCCGAGCAGCAGGAAATCAATACCGCACCAACAAGTACACAAGCAACGGTACCCGCGATAAAGTCAGTTCCGGTCCTCGCCACACGAGGCGATAACTCCGGCAATGCCATCACACCGCCCGATAAAGCCAGTGTCGATGCCCTGCTTGCCAAAGCCATGGCAAAGGGCAACAAAGGCAGTGTGCCGATTCTGTCGGTGAGAGAAGCCCCGACCGGCACTGTGTCACCCGCTGCAAACGACGACTCTACCGAATACGGCAGTTTACGACTTGATCGTACTTTGTTGGTAGATCGTATTGAGCAGGCATTAAACATAGCAACCAAAAACACACACCACGTTGGCATACTGTTAATTTCAATAGATGCGCTGCAAAGAATCAACGATACACTGGGTTTTTCAGTTAACGAAAAGTTATACCGGCAAATCAATGCACGTCTGCATGACACTCTGCGTGACCAACACATTGCCAGACTTCTTGGCAGCGATGAACACAGCTTTTCAATTACTCGCTACGGCGATACGGAAATCTGTCTGACACTTCATAACATTAAACAAGTGATGGATTTTAACGAGATTCAGGATCGTATACTGGAGAGCTTTGATCAGACGATCAGCGTTGACGGTCACGAAGTCTATGTTGCGCTGGATACCGGCATCAGCGTGTTTCCAAACCATGGCACTGAGGCCGACGGTCTTATACGAAGTGCGAGTATTGCTATGCGCAAAGCCAGAGACACCGATGGCCAGAACAGCTTCGTCTATTTCTCTCCGGAGATGAACGATGAATCGCGCAAGCTTATTCGTCTGGAAACCGAGTTACACCAGGCGCTGTCACGCAACGAATTGTTTGTCGCCTACCAACCCAAAGTCGATCTGCGCACCGGTCAAATTGTCGCTATGGAAGCACTGGTTCGCTGGCGACATCCGGAATTTGGCATTGTGTCGCCTGGCGACTTTATCCCGGTTGCTGAAAAAACCGGGCTCATTAATGAAATGAGTGCATGGATAACCCGCGTGGTATGCGCTCAGATTTCCATGTGGCACCAGGCTGGTCATGATGACATGAGTGTGGCGGTCAACATTTCCCCTATAGAGCTTCGCAACGCAAACTTTGCCGACACGATACTGAATGCGATACGCGAGTTTGATATTCCGGCTAAAAACCTCGAGGTGGAAATCACCGAATCACTGGTGATGGAAGATATGGATCAGGCGACCCGCACGCTAGAAAGACTCGACCGCCACGGGGTGGAAATATCTATTGATGACTTCGGTACCGGCTTCGCCTCGTTAAGTTATCTGAAACTGTTCCCGATCTCCAAAGTAAAAATAGACCGTTCCTTTGTTTCTGATTTTGCACGTAACCCCGCAGACGCAAGGATTGTCAGTGGCGTGATTGCCATGAGCCACAGCCTGGGTGTAAAGGTCGTCTGTGAAGGCGTGGAAGAAGAGGCTCAACTGCGTTTCCTGCAGGACCATCATTGCGATCAGGTACAGGGTAACCTGTTAAGTCTGCCACTAAAGCGACAGGATGCCACCAAGCTGTTGAGTGATCCCCGCAAGATTCAACAGTTTATAAAAGAGTACGACGTCAACGAACTCGGCCTTTCGGCAATGACGGGCGCGGGAACTCAAACGGTTATCACTGGCGTGCTGAATTTGTATCCTGACGACGAGCGGGATAAGCTGGCCTCAAGCGCAGCCGGTTAGCATTTGCTGCAGTAACTTGCCTGCGGCTAAAACGAAAAACATTTCAAGATGATTGCCCAAATCCTGAAAAATCAGTGGTTACTGCTCCTGTCTGTCGTTGTTAACGTCCTGCTGGTACTTGCGTGCCTGTGGATGTTGAATCAGGCCAGATCAATCTACAAAGAATACCGCTTCTTCCGACCTCTTGCCCACGGCACCAGTGAAGCGACAGATATCGATTCTTTAAAAGACAGTGCAGAGCAGGTAGTCGTATTGTTTGGCGATTCACGCATATCTCAGTGGCAGCCACTACCGGCACTCGACAATACGATTTTTATTGACGCCGGCATTGCAGGCGAGACCACCAGCGAGATGCGTCGACGCATTCAACACGATGTAATACGCCACGACCCGGACGTTGTCATTATACAATCGGGCATGAATGATCTGACCGCATCGATCACTCGCGGCATTCAAAATCCCGATGCAATGCTCAGTGAAATGAAAACAAACCTGCGGTATTTTGTTGAAGTATTTGCCCAAAGCGGCGCGCGGGTTATTGTGACTCCAGTGCTGCCGAACAGACCGATCGGTATGCGCAGAAAAATATTCTGGCACGACCAGCTCGATCAACGCGTTGCACAGACCAACGAATATCTGCAGCAACTTGCAACAGAACAATCAGCAGAATGGCTGGATCTGGCAGCCGTGTTGTACGATCAAAACAATGCACTGCGCACCGACTGGTACATCGATGCGCTGCATTTCTACCAACCCGCCTATGAAGCGTTAAACACCGCTGTTGAAAAACACCTGGCAGCGCCGCAATGAGGCGCTCTTTAAACTCGAACTCAGATTAGGCGTTTACATCCACAACGACGCGTCCACGCACCTGCCCTTTGAGTATACCTTTGCCTAAATCAGGTAGCTCGGACAACGTTGCCATTTGTACCATCTGATCAATCTTGTCCATTGGCAGGTCTTTAACCACTCGATCCCACGCCCGTACCCGGGGCTCGTAAGGTTGCATTACCGAATCAATTCCTAACAGATTCACTCCTCTGAGCAGAAACGGAATAACCGTCGCAGGTAGGTCAGCACCACCAGCAAGCCCGACTGCCGCCACTGAACCTCCGTAATTGATTTGCCCAAGCACACGCGCAAGCATCGCGCTGCCAACGGCATCAACGCAACCAGCCCACATTTCTTTTTCAAGTGGCTTTTTAACCGTTTCATTGATCTCTTCACGGGCCACAATCTGTGTTGCCCCCAGCGACTTAAGATAGTCGGCGGTTTCCGGACGACCGGTCACAGCGGCGACCTCGTAACCCAGATTCGAAAGCAATGCCGTCGCTACAGAACCAACGCCACCGGCGGCTCCGGTCACCAGCACCGGCCCTTGACCTGTCTGCAGACCGTGATCTTCCAGCGCCATCACCGCCAACACCGCAGTAAAACCTGCAGTACCGACAGCCATTGCCTGTTTGGTGCTCAGCGCCAGCGGCAGCGGCACCACCCAATCTGCATTAACGCGTGCCTTTTGTGCATACCCCCCCCAGTGCATTTCACCGACACGCCAACCCGTGAGCACCACCTTGTCACCGGCTTTATAGCGATCATCACTCGAGGATTCCACGGTGCCCGCCAGATCGATACCCGGCACGTGCGGGTAGTTGCGCACCAGCCCGCCACCCGGACCAATACACAGCCCGTCTTTATAGTTGAGCGTGGAATACTCGACGGCCACCGTGACATTGCCTTCCGGCAGATCGTCCTCGGCAATCGATTGCACCGACGCAGACGTTTTACCATCCTCATTTTTATTGACCAGCAGAGCATTAAACATGGGCTTTCCGATGTGAGTAGTTAGAACGTAGAATGAACACGATTAAATCAGCACTTCCGCCCTATTACAATGACAGGTGACGATTGAAACACCCGTCTCAGCGCTCAGACAACCAGGTATCACAGCTTGACCACCATTAATATTCGCCAGGCCACTGTGGCTGATACCACGATCATCAGCGACTGGAATCGTGCCATGGCCTGGGAAACGGAAAAAAAGCAGCTCGCACCGGAAACGATTTCCCGCGGTGTCGAACGACTGATCAACAAGCCGGAATACGGTTTTTACCTGATTGCGGAAATTGGCGACGATATCGCCGGCACCCTGATGGTGACCACCGAATGGAGCGACTGGCGCGACGGATTATTCTGGTGGATTCAAAGTGTGTATGTGGCACCACATCACCGTCGCAAAGGGGTGTACCGCGCTATGTACAACGAAGTAAAAAGTCTTGCTGCCAATCACCCGGATGTCTGCGGCTACCGGTTATACGTGGAAAAAGACAATACAGTTGCGCAAGCCACCTATAAGCAACTGGGCATGCATGAGACCGATTATCTTTTGTTCGAAGATATGCGCTAAAGGTTAGAGGGAGACTTTGGCAGGGCCGAGCAGTTTTTTCTAGGCGCGTGCCAGCGCAGTCTCGATATATATTTCACGCAACTTAACCGCAACCGGCCCCGGTACGCCATCACCGATCACGTGATCATCAATCTTCACTACCGGCCACACGAAAGTACTGGCACTGGTAGCAAACGCCTCGGTCGCCGCATAGGCCTCTTCTAACGTGAAGGGCCTCTCTTCGAGTTTTATCCCTTCGGATTCAACCAATGACAACACTGCTGCGCGGGTTATCCCATGAAGTATTTCGTTACCCAGGTGGCGGGTAACAATGGTGCCGTGGGTATCCACGATAAACGCATTGTTTGAGCTGCCTTCTGTCACAAAGCCATCTTCCACCATCCACGCATCGTTAGCGCCGGCATCAAGCGCTTGTTGCTTGGCCAGGCTTTGTGCAAGTAGTCCCACAGTTTTAATATCGCGCCTGCGCCAGCGGATATCGGGCACAGAAATTACCGATATGCCAGTGGTTGCCTGTGGCGCGTTGCGCTGATTTCTCGCCTGTGTAAACAGCACCATGCTCGGTTGCATGTTCGCAGAAAAAGCAAAATCCCGATCCGCAGTACCTCGTGTAACCTGCAGATAGATGCCGCCTTCCTGCAACCCGTTACGCACGATCAGTTGTTTTTGAATCTCGACAATTTCCTCATCCGTTGCCGGAGAGGCAATGCCCAGTTCAGCCAGCGAACGTCGCAATCTAGCCAGGTGCCCGACGTTGTCCAGTAACTTGCCCTCGACTACCGAGGTAACCTCATAGACACCATCGGCAAACAGGAAACCGCGATCAAAAATTGATATGCTCGCGTCCTCTTCAGCAACATACTTTCCATTGACGTAGACGGTTCTCGACACGTTTATATCACCTATTAAATTGGCCTATTAAATTGGCCTATTAAATTTGGCCCGTTGAATCGACCGGCTTAAGAAGCCGCTTGAATCGATTAATCATCACACCCACAATATAACCGTCGACTGACGGCAACCGTACTTGCGATGGTATTGGCATAAAAACCCCATACTATCCCAACAGAACCCGAACGAGTTAATGATGTCTGATCAGCAACCAGCCAAACGGCGCACTCGCCGCACCCGTCGAGTGCTCCCGGATGACGCACCGGAAGTGGTGTCGCCGTGCATCAGTGTCTGCGAAATGGATCAGCAGAAAGGCGTGTGCAAAGGGTGCCTGCGAACCCTCGAAGAGATCGCTACGTGGTCGCGAATGTCTAATCAGCAGCGCTGGGACATTGTTCAGAGCTTACGTTCCCGACGCAGTCAGTAACAAAAAAGCACACCCCTTTTTTGACGCTGTCGCTTCGCTAAAATGGCAGCACGCCTTCTGCAGCAGTCGGGTCAGTCTGCCATTCGGCGTCGATACGCATGTGACGGGTAGGTTCCCAGCACCTTCAGCTTGGTGCAAAAATACTGCAATTCCTGAAACGCAGTATCCACAAGCTTGTCTGACGGATGCCCTTCAATTTCGGCGTAAAACTGTGCAGCCTGAAATCTGTCATCAACAATGTAGCTCTCAAGCTTGGTGATGTTCACCCCACTGGTAGCAAAACCACCCAGCGCTTTATACAAAGCCGCCGGCACACTGCGAACATGAAACACAAAACTTGTCATGCACGGGTCGTCCTGCGGATCAGGGTCCTGCCGCGTGTTCGACAACACCACAAAACGCGTGGTATTGCCCAGTCTGTCTTCGATGCGCTCACGCAGCACTTCCAGTCCGTAAATCTCACCGGCCAGGCTCGACGCAATAGAGGCATGCCGGGGGTCACCGAGCTCCTTGATTTCTTTGGCCGATCCTGCGGTATCTGCCACCGGTAACGGCTTGACTTTCAGTTCCTCGATCAGAGACCGGCACTGTGCCAGCGCCTGCGGATGGGATCGGATATGTGTCAACTCGTCGAGCTTGGTACCCGGAAGCCCCAGTAAACAATGCTTCACCGGCTGGTAGTGCTCACCGATAATAAACAGTGGCGACTCCGGCAACAGATGGTGCATATCCGCTACCCGGCCACCGAGGGAATTTTCTATCGGGATCATCGCCAAAGCCGCTTTACGCTTTTCTACCGCTGCAAATGCGGCCGCAAAGGATTCACAGGGCAGTGGCTCAAGCTCGGGATATACCGTTTTGCACGATAAATGTGAGTAAGCGCCGGGCTCACCCTGATAGGCAATAATGTTTTTATAGTCGGTCATGTGTCTGGTATTTAACTGACAATAGATTCTTACCAGTGAGTGTACTGCTTATTGGCAACTTCGGGTATCTAATCAAGGTGCATATCCTAAAAGGGTAGAGTCAGAATCAACCCGCGACCGGTGACTCTGCCACCAGACGATGCTGCAACGCATCACCAACGTGCCTGTAGCGTTGCGGATAACAGGTCATCACAACAATCTGGGACTGCCGTCCTGCGGTACTGAGTAATGCACCAATGGTTTGCAACCGCGCCGCATCGGTGTGGCCAAGAGTATCGTCTAGTATCAATGGCACACCGGCCACCAGCTGCGTCGCTGCCAGCCGCAGCAATATTCCCAGCTGCTCGCGTGCGCCACCACTTAAATCGTCAAACGGCACAGTGAGTCCGTGCAATGTACGCGATTCAATACCCAGCGACTCATTCAGGTTCACCTGAAAATCATTACCAAATACAATCCGACCCATCCCACAGACCAGTTCAGACAATGGCTTCACGTAACTCAACTGGGTTGCGCGCTGATGTTTACGCAGGCTCTCCCATAAATATTTCGCAGCACCGGCAGCTCTGGTCAACTGTTGCAGTCGCTCCTGAGCATCATTCAGTTCAGCATGTAAATGCTCCAGCTTTTCGTGCAGCCCCTCGGCACGCAAGGTATCCAACTGTGCAGTCACAGCAGCCAGTTCTTTTTCATCTTCGTGAAACTGAGCGGTGGCTCGATCAACCGCATGCCGCGCATTATCTACCTGCTGGGAAATCTCATCGCCCTGTGATTGCGATAACGCACCCTCTGCATCCTGCAGCTTAACTTTTAATCTCTGACAGGACAGCTTTTCACGCTGCAATTTTTCAGTGAGCGCGTCATCGCTTCTTTTTGCCAGTTGTTGAGCCAGTTGCTGTTGTTGTTGCGAAACCGCTTGCTGCTGATCCACTATCTGCCGCTGCAGCAGTTCCAGTTGAGCATCAATGCCGGCCTTGCCCGCTTGTAGCGAGCTCTGATCAGCCATATGCCGATTAACTTCACGCTCAATCTCATCAAGCTCAGTGCGCTTTGAAACCAGTTGCTCTGGCAGGTCATCCTGTACATCAAGGCTACCCGCAGGCAATACGGAGGCACGCAATGCTTCTACCCTCTGTTGCACCAACTCCACCTGTTGATCCAATAGATCATCGCGGCGTTGCTTTAACCCCTTTATTTGTTGATGCAGCTCATTGCGCCGCCGGTTTGCAGCCACCGCTTCACCAATATCTCTAACCGCATACTGCCCCATCCTGTCCGACAGTTGAGATTTCACCGCCTGCAGTTCATCGCGCAATCCAGCCAAATTAGTTGCGGGCTTAAATGTGATAGTTGCACTACTTCCAATCCTGAATTCAAACTCTACCGAAGTATCCATCGGTTCAACTGTATCTTTAACCACAGGCTTATCATTAAAGATACTATCCTGCAGCGCAGTGACTGTCAGTTCGGGCTGTTGTGCATCCAGCCGCACCTCCAGTTCGCGTACATTTTTTTGTAAAGCCTGCAATTCATCAAGCGTGTTGTTGTCAATCTGATACTGCTGATACTCATGCACAGATTGATCGAGCAGTTTTTGAGATTGATTATATTGCTTCAGTCTGTTTTCCAGTGCAGACAACTCCTGAACGTCAGCCTGTTGCTTCATAGCGGCTTCCAGTTCAGCGACCAATTTCTGTAAACCTGCTTTACGTTCCCTGCCCTGCTCTAAATTCTGATGCAGTTCGGTGTGCTTTTGAGACAACTGCGATGCGTCTTCCACGAGTGTCTTATGCTTATCAGTTAACGCCTGCAGAGTTTGCTGCTGCAATGCCAATTGTTCTCGTACCGTGTACCGATCCGATAACTGTCTTTGCGCTTCATCAACTCGTAGGGACTGAGCATCAAACTCGGCTCGAACAGTTCGATTTCTTTCTCTGAGAGATTCAAGTTCTACCTGCTTTTTTTGCAGCACTTCCAGTGCCGCCTTTAATTCAGGCAGAGACCTGTTGTGCTCCTGCAGCTCTTCGGCAATGGCCGCGCTTCGATCCACCTGCATTTGCATATTCTGCATGGCAGTACTTGCTGTTTCTATTTCGCTTCTTAATGAGTCACACTTAAGTCTGACCTCGGCCAGTTCTCCGGTTTCACGGCCCGTCTTCTCGGTGTGGTATCGAAGATATTCGGCTTTTGCCTGTGCGAGTAACGCGGAATCATCTTCTCCAACACCGCTGCCACCCGCTGCACTATCCAGCGCTTTAGCCAACCCGGTGCTCTGGCGTAAGTTTATTTCACTGAACTCACTGCCCTGCTCTAACTGGATCGCCTGCCACAGGGTCAGGTCGATGGTTTCATCCAGAATACGCAGCGCTTCGTCGTGTGCCTGCATACCGGTGTACTGAGCCAGTGCCGGTTTTAATACCGATAAACTGGTAGCCGCCCGTTTGTTATAAGTTTTGGTATAAATGAAATGATATTCACCGGTTTGCAACTCCACCTCCACGGTACTGCCAACATCATTCCCCTTAGGCGTAATACTTTTTATTTCTTTTTTTTTGGTTGAGTCCCGCTCCCGGAAAATCACGTTTAACGCTTCTATAAACGACGATTTTCCAGCTTCATTGGCACCTTCAACAATATTAACGCCGCTGCCAAGTGTTATTTCACGCGAGCGAACAGCACGCCAGTTCTCCAGTTTTATTCTCAGCAACTGCATAGTCAGTGCTGCCTTTGGCGATGCGCCAGACGATAGAACAGTTCCAGTGTATCAGTGGCAAGCACGCCTGCTTCTCCGCCACCCTGAGCAGTCTGCGCAAGTTCATCCCATGTGCTACGGGCATAACCACTCAACGATAACGCATCGATATCCAGTGATTCAGGAAGTACTGTCAGATCAGACTGATTGTCATGCAAGCGCAGGCTGGCAAACAATCCGCGCTTCGCATCGATCATCGCGTGGAGTGCCGCACTATCATCGAGTTTTAAGGCACCGGTCAGTGCCAGTCTGACGATCACACTTTCTTTGTTTTGATAATCAGCAAGCTTGCTCTCAAGACGTTCTATATCCGCTACGTTATCAACAGTGGCGTGTAATTGCTCAAACTGCCAGTCACCGACTGTCAGTGGCTGCACCTGAGCACGCGGATCGATCCCGACACTGGCATCGACCAGTAATACCTGATTGGGATTGTTTTCGGTGAAGTCGGTGGCGACAGGTGTACCGCTATACCAGATGCGCCCGGACTCATCACAATCAGTCACCGAGTGGCGATCACCCAGCGCCAGATAATGGATTTTACCATCCTGCAGTGCCTGCTTAACCACCGCACTGTCTATGGTGGCCGGATGCTGATGATCTGTTGCCAGTGAACTCACCTGCCCATGTGCCAGAGCAATTCTTATTTCCCCTTCTTTAACCGGTGCCAACGGCTCGAGCATCTGAGCGCACAGATCCGATAACACCTGCTTACGGTGCCATGGAGCCGCAACCACTTCTACACCAGGCACTCCCGGCACCTGATGAATGTGACTGTCACGCAGCACACGCACATGCTCAGGTAATGCTGCAAATGCAGCACTATCATAGACACTTGCTGCGTTTAACGGATCATGGTTACCCGGTAAGATAAATACGGGTACCGGAAACGCCGCCAGCTTTTCGGTGGCGCGTAACACGGTTTGCGGAGCGACTTCATTGGCATCAAACATGTCACCGCATATCACCATAAAACGCGCATCGTGCTCGTGAGCCATGGCCGCAAGGTCAGAGATAACATCAATACGATCCTGCGTAAATCGCGCCTGAGCCTCGCCTTTTAAAAAGTGGCGCGTCATACCCAGATGCCAATCGGAGGTGTGAATAAATCTCAGCTCGGTACTCCAGCAATAAACTAAAGAAAAATTATACTTGAACGCTCAGCGAACTGTAACGGTCAGGACGCGTTCTCAGTAGCAGAGGTTCTGCCGCTCAAACTCCTGGTATTCCATTAAAAAACACCGCCACCCGGACGGTATTGGACACCTGAAATAAAAAGCGATTATCCAGGCAGCCGCCTTAGCGCCTGACACATACAATGCACACCACCGCCACCGGGAGTGATCATGGAAACGTCCGGATCAAAAATCTCAAGCCCCAGTGCCCTGGCTTTTTCTTTTAGTACCGTACTGTTTTTTGGCAGCAGGATTCTATCATTCCCTAGCGCCACGACGTTACAACCAAGATCGAGGGTATCCTTAAACGGCACAGAAACAATTTCGATCTGTTTTGACTTCAGCCAGTCAACTACCTGAGTGTCAGTGCTTTCCAGACACACTGCCGCGAGCTTAGGCGCCAACATCACCACCATCAAATCAATATGCACATAAAACGGGTCGATGTCTGCCAGCATCACTTCCCATCCTTCAGCTTCAAACCAGTTTTTCAATTGCACCGCTGATCCCTGCTGACTACGCCCCTCATCACCCTCCCAGCCAATCAGCACGGTCTTGGGCTCAATGACATTGAAGTCCCCGCCTTCAAAGGTGCCGGCGGTAACATAATCGTATACAGGGATACCAAGGCGCGCGTAGGTTTCTATAGCGCGATAATTTTCACCCCGCCGCCACCAGTTGGCCATGCTGGTAATCACCGCCCCGAAAGGTGTCATCACCGATGAGTCACGCGCGAATATATGGTACGGCAATTCAGGGTCAGGCGAATGAAAGTGGCACTGCACATCGGCTGATTCGTAAGCACTAACCATTTCAGCATGCTGTTGTTTTGCGACTTCCGCATCAAAAGGTAATTGCCTGCGAATACTTTTTTTCGACACCGAACTGGTCTCAAGCCACTGATAGTGATCAGCCGGTCCAAGCAATACATCTTTAAGCACGCCATATTCACAATCAGCCCCCCAGTCATCGAGCACTTTACTTCCACCACCCTCTACACGTGCGCGCAAGCTAAAATTGTCAGTCATCGGAAGTTCCGTCACTAAAAATCGAGATCATTAGCTTCGCAAATAAAGCGTACAAAGCTTTTGGTACTGGCAAACAACCCGGCAGAGTATTTAACAAAATCCTTGTCCGTCACCTTATATTCTTTCAAACTCTGGGTAACGATAAAATCCTTACGCTTGAGATCTTCAATAAGCGGATGATCATCGCTGTAGCCACGAGGGGGACGCTTAAGCTTCTCTCCGTGCAACTCAAATCCCTTACCGGTCAGACCCTTCACCATCCGCTTCCATTGCGCCTGATTATCATCCATGTGCATGCGCGTGTGGTTAACGGTGGTGCTGTCGGGGCGCCATATTCCAGCCCCCATAAACACCTCCGAAGGCTCAATATGCAAGTAAAACCCCGGCGCGTGGACGTCTTTGCCTGCGGTGTGTCGGAATTGAATACCAATGTTGGTTTTATAGGGGGTTTTATCTTTGGAGAACCGTACATCCCGGTACACCCGCATTAGCGATCCGCCAACTTTCTTCGGGCTGGCGATAAAACTACCGGATATTTTTCCAAGATGTGGAGCCATGGCTTCAATGTAGGCCAGCGCCGGCTCCCGTACATCCGATTCGTATCGGGTTTTGTTAGCTTCAAACCAGTCACGGTTATTGTTTTTCTCAAGCTCTTTCAGAAACCTGATTGTCGCTTTGCTAAACATGGTTGCCCCGTCGTTTCACCACTACTCATCATAACAGGAATCACCCCTCCGTCGTACGATGCCGCTAAACCCGGTTCAACAGCAAGCCGACAATTGTGCGACAATCGCTAACGCAAACCGCAACCAGATTTCACCACCGGGGCACATGCACCAACTGCTACTCAACAGGGAAATTTACACCGGGTTCCTGATTAAAAGTGTGCCGCTGGCGTCGCGATTCCTGTGGATTACTACCGCGGACATCAAAGACCTGCATGTTGAGACCGATGCCGGATTTCAGCCCTTTCTCGCGGTACTGGCCGATCTGGTAGACAAAGGTGTCTCGGTTCGACTAATTCACGCTAAAGAACCCGGCCCACGGTTTCGCGAAGATTTTGATCAGTACGATTCACTGATCAGCAACGATCTGTTCGAAAGAATTTTATGTCCACGCGTACACACCAAAGCCATTGTTATTGACGGTGCTCTTGCCTTTGTCGGCTCGGCAAACTTAACCGGCGCAGGGATAGGTGCCAAAAGCGAACACAAACGCAACTTTGAGGCAGGCTTTTTGTTCGACGATCAAGATCACATAAAGCAGTTAATGGCCTGGATAGACGAGCTATACCTGGGCGAGCATTGCCACGATTGTAAACGTCGCGAATTCTGCCCCGACCCGATCATTGACAGGCTTGACTAGTCCGGCAACGCTGTCAACCAACCTAACCTCATCACTTGGCCCACCAACAACCGCATCAGGAACCAGAACCCTTGAGTGATCCCGCAGCGCATAAAGCCGCCATGCAAAAATTGCAGGCAGAACAAAAACGAAAAGCCAAAGAGGCAACAGATCCTGATCGCGGTCTGGTATTAGTTCACACCGGTGACGGCAAAGGTAAATCAAGCTCGGCTTTCGGTGTGATTATTCGAGCACTGGGATGGGAACAAACTGTCGGTGTTGTTCAGTTTATCAAAGGCAAATGGATAACCGGTGAGCGCAAGTTTTTTGAAAACCATACTAATGTTGTCTGGCACACCATGGGGGATGGTTTTACCTGGAACACTCAGGATCGTGATCAGGACACCATCGCCGCCACTGCTGCTTTCGACAAAGCCTGCGAAATGATGGCAATCGGCAACTATGATCTGATCGTGCTGGACGAAATTAACATTGCACTGAGATACGACTACCTGCAAGTCGAACACGTTTTAAAGGGACTCAAAGCCCGGCACAAACGCACCCACGTTATTCTCACTGGTCGCGACGCCAAGCCCGAACTCTGTGACTACGCAGATCTGGTCAGTGAAATGCGTGAGGTGAAACATCCTTTTCAGTCCGGCATAAAGGCACAACAAGGCATCGACTTTTAGAGCCCGAGGGTTGGCAGGTATCAGGGTTGCAGTAACGCTTCAGTCCACGCCTCTATAAAGCGCTTGCGTTTGATTTTATCAAGAAACACCAACAAGCCGGGGCCCAACGCTATAGGACGATAGTGCTGGTGCTTTTTAAACATGTCTCCATTGATGGGCGGCAGACCATCCTGCTGATCAATCAAATCACGGTTACCGGCGTCTATAAGGAAATCGATAAATAAACCACCAAGGCCCGGCTGGCGACTGGTTTTCGGCATCAAGGCAGTTCGTAACATAAAAATCTGATAGTCGGTTAACGATACGATCGTGCCGTCCTCATTCTCATCGAGTACCGCCGAGGCATAACTCCCGACAACATTGTAGGCCAGGAGTATTTCACCGCTGCGCAACGCCTTGATCATCGCAGAAGAACAGCAATACAACCTGGGAGAAAGCGAACCAATCACTTCTGACAATCGCCAGAATGCATCTGATTGTCGGGAGTCCTGTGTCGCAAATAAATACCCGGCACCCGATTCGCGAATATCATAAGTGCCGACTTTTCCGTAGAACTGTTCCGGGTTATCTCTTAACAGCTCAATAAGCTCCTTACGGTTTTGCGGCATAGCCAGGTTGCCAAACCCGCCGCGCGAAGCGAGCAGCACCGCAGGTTCCTGAGTAAAGGCAAACAACGAATTTCCCCATCGCGACCATTGTGGCAACTTGTCAACTTCATCAGAGTCATGCTGCTGCGCCAGCCCGTCATTAACCAGTTTCATCTGCAAATCCATGGCCGATGAAATCACCACATCATAGTCAGCCGATTCATTATTAATTGCACGATACAACTCACGGCTTGATGCGACGGTATACAACACGCTTACACTCGAATTCTGTTGTTGAAAAGCCTTTATTATCGGCTCCATATACTCAAGATCGGTGTTTGATAATATTCGCAGTTCTTCACGCTGATTGTCGGCCCGGAATATTTTTTCCGACTCTTTCTCAAAAGCAAAAGCAGATGAAAAGCAGCTTATAAAAAGCAGGCTAATAAACCACACAATCAAAGAGTCAAAGTTGCGCAAGTGCCACCTCCGGAACGTGAAACCAGTTCAAACTTGCCGTTATGCACCTGAGCGACAAGCTCAACCGTGGTTAACCCAAGCCCTGAACCCACCACATCACTCACATTCAGGCCACGCTTAAACCGCACTGTCAGATCACGCTGCACACTACCACCAAGACCACGCCCTTTATCACACACCTGAAACTGAATTTTACCACCGACTGGATTGAGCCGAATGTCTACGCGACTTTCATCGGACGAGTATTTAATCGCGTTATCCACCATATTATGCAGAGCACATTCAATAAGCACTTTGTCACCGTTGTATTGTAAATCTGTGTCTATATCGCTCACGATGTGCAGGTCTTTCAGTTCCGCAGTAGCAATTAAACCGCGTATGACGTCGGCAGTCAGTTCACTATAGTTAAAACTCTCACGAGCCAGCTGATCCGAGCGATAACTGATCATGGCATGATCCAGTAACTGTGTTGCCGAGCGCGAGCTTTCATCTACCGCTCTAATCACCGAACGCAGTGTTTTACGACTTTCATCAGTTTCTGCCTGACGCAATGCAATCTCAGCCTGGGTTCTAACCGTCGCCAACGGTGTTCTAACATGGTGAGCGGCTTCTGCCATAAACGTTTCGTTGCGGTGTAGCGCATCACGCAGTCTGGCAATAAAACCATTCAGAGAATTGACCAGCGGTGCCAGCTCAGACGGTATCGGGGATTTTAGATCGCGTAAATCATGTGCCCCGCGACGACCGATCGCACCGGCGACATCATGCAGTGGCCGCACTGTACTACGCGTTGCCAGCCAACTCATAAATCCCGCCACCAGAAAAAAACCGATACCCAGTGCTGCTGCGGTATTAGCAACACGGGCTGTAATTGCATCCTGCCCGCGTCTGGTTTGTGCAACAGCAATAATGACACTAACCGGCAGGTTATCCACGGTTATCAGGCGCTCCAGTGCCACTGCTCTAATATCACTATCACGAAATCTGCTTGAATAATATTGCGGAGCCGTTCTGGCGTTTACTTCTCTGGGCAACGGCAAATCTTCATATCCGGTGATTGTGGTGCGGTCGGAATCGATACGATAAAAAACACGATCTTCACTGATTGCACCTAACATAGAAAACGCAGAATAAGGAATGTCAATGAGTACTTCGCCTTCACTGGCGCTCAGTTGCTCAGCTATAGCCGTGGCAGAGGCCCCCAGTATATTGTCATGGGCGGCAATCGCGGCCTGGTTTGCAACTGATCTAACCGCCAGATAGAGCAGCGCTGACAATACAGCGGCAACTAACAATAGTTGCAATAGAAGCCGCCGCCCCAGTGAATTGGATGAAAACCGCCCCCTATCCATTAAGCATCAGTAATTCTATAACCGACACCACGAACTGTTTCTATACGGGCACTGCAGCCTTCGATTTTTTTTCGCAGCCTTCCCACATACACTTCAATCGCGTTTTCTGAAGGCTCTTCAGTGTAGGAGAACAAACGGTCACATAACTGTGCCTTTGAATAGATTGACCTTGGGTTTGACAACAAAATTTCTAACAATCTCAATTCCCGATTGCGCAACTCGCGAACTTTCTCACCAATGGTTATGCGTGCTGCCAGCGCATCGAATTCCATACCGCCGAAATTGATCACATTGCGCGCCGAACCACCACGGCGTCGCAACACCGCCCGGCAACGGGCTTCCAGTTCTGAAAAATCAAAGGGCTTGGTGACGTAGTCGTCAGCGCCACTGTCGAGTAATTTGACACGGTCCGACACCGCATTACGAGCGGTCATTACTATCACCGGTGTGTCGCGATTCATCGCCCGGTGTTTAGCCAGGAAATCGCGGCCATCGCCATCCGGTAAGGTGATATCCAGCAGAATCAGATCGTAACTGGCCCCGGCCAGACACGCATCTGCCGCGCGCAGGTCGGGCGCCCAGTCAACCGCATGACCGTCGAGCCTTAACCGCGCGCTGACCGAGTTTGCGAGGTCTGTGTTATCTTCAACAAGCAAAAAACGCATAACCGTGTGTTTTAATCGCGCGGGTGACAGGTTGGTGACAGATTTTCATGAAACACTGTTCGTTGCAAGGAATCACTGATGCCTTGTTATGAGTGATGAGTACCGGGGTCATGAACGAGTCACATCGTGCCACCCAATTATTACTGATCATATTCCTACTGGAGAGAATCATAAATGAAATCTAGCTTTAAAAAATCTATCGCAGCCGGTGTGCTGCTGAGTGTCGGTTTTATCAGCAATGGCAATGCCGCAGAGTGTATTGCACCCGCCAACCCTGGCGGTGGCTGGGACTTCACCTGCCGTACTATCGGTAAAATCATGCACGACATCGGCGCGGTGGATAAACCCATCCAGGTAACCAACATGGCGGGCGGCGGTGGCGGCCTGGCCTATGGTCACGTCGTTACAGAGCGCAGCGAAGATGCCGATCTAATCGTCGCCGCTTCTTCGGCAACCGCTACTCGCCTTGCTCAAAATGCCTACGCAGGCATGACTGCCGATCAGGTACGTTTTGTCGGTGCCATCGGTGCTGATCCAGGTGTGATTGTTGTTGGCAAAGACAGTGAGTTTCAGGATCTGGGTCAACTGCTAAACGCAATTAAAGACGATCCAAGCTCAGTCACCTTCGCGGGCGGATCAGCAGTTGGTGGTTTTGATCACTTGAAACCACTCATGCTTCTGCAACGCGTTGGCTTTGACGATATCACCAAAGTGAAGTACATCGGTGTAGACGGTGGCGCAGATGCGATCACACAAACTGTCGGTGGATTCACCCAGGCAATGACTGGCGACATGTCAGAGATTGTCGGCTTTTTGAAATCCGGTGATGTCCGTGCACTGGCAGTACTGACAGAAGAGCGCGTGCCGGGCTTTGACGACATCCCGACCGCCAAAGAGCAGGGTTTCGATGTGGTTGCCGTTAACTGGCGTGGATTGTACATCCCTAAAGGGGTAAGCGACGACACCTTTAACATGTGGGCAGAACGTCTGCAAAAAGTCGCAGACAGCGCCGAGTGGAAAGAAGCCATGGTTGCTAACGGTCTGGCACCATTCACTAAAGTCGGTGGTGATTTCCAGGGCTATATCGATCAGGTGGTAGGTGAAGTTCGCCAGCTGTCTAAAGACATTGGTGTGATTCAGTAACATGATCAGTGATCGAATCTTCGGTCTGGTTGTAACACTGGCGGCGCTTGCATTTATTGCAAGCGCCACCCAGGTGCAAACCAGCTTTTTGTCAGACCCGGTTGGGCCCAAAGCATTCCCCATGATGATTGGCGCAGTTGCAGTAATCTGCGGGATTTTCATGATACTCAAACCTGATCCGGACCCGACCTGGCCGGTAGGTAAAACGTTGCTCGCGCTCATGGTGGCGGTAGCGGTTCTGGTGGGTTATGCCTACTCACTCAAGCCACTGGGTTTTTTAATTCCCACTGCAATCACCGCTGCCATTCTTAGCTACCAGATTTCTCCCAAAGCACTGCAGGCAATTCTTGCCGGTCTCGGGCTATCGATTGGACTCTTTCTGGTATTCAAATACGCACTGGGGCTCGGGTTGTTCCCCTTTCCCAAAACCTGGTTCGCCGCAGCAAGCTAATGGAAATTCTAAATAATCTCGCACTGGGCTTTTCAATTGCGCTTAGTCCCTACACACTCATGCTGGCCGTGGTCGGCTGTTTTATCGGCACTATTATCGGGGCACTTCCAGGGCTTGGTCCATCCAACGGTGTGGCAATCCTGATCCCGATTACCTTTACCCTGGGTCTGGACGCAACTTCTGCGCTGGTACTGATGACAAGCGTCTACTACGGCGCGATGTACGGCGGGCGTATCAGTTCAATACTCCTGAATATTCCCGGTGATGAACCCGCACTCATGACCACCCTCGACGGCTACCCGATGGCAAAGCAGGGTAAAGCCGGTAACGCTCTGGTGTTGTCTGGTGTGGCGTCGTTCGTCGGTGCGTTTCTCGCAACCATCGGACTGCTGTTGCTGGCACCGATACTGGCCAGAGTTGCGTACCTGTTCGGTCCTGCAGAGTACTTCGCACTGTACCTACTGGCGTTCTGCACACTGGGAGGAATGGCTTCCAACAATCAGGCAAAAGCGGCAATTGCATCGTGCATTGGCTTAGGCATCGCCATGATCGGTCTGGATAACAACTCAGGCCTGCCACGCTTCACGTTTGGCAATTTGCACCTCATGGACGGCATCGATTTTCTGGTGGCAATTGTCGGACTATTCGCCATTGCCGAAGTGTTTTTCTTTATCGAAGGGCACGGCAAAAGTTCATCTATCGGCGTAAAGCTGGACAAAGTCACCGTGCCATGGCGCGAGATTTACATCACGCGCTGGACCATGCTACGAGCCAGCGCGGTTGGATTTGTTGCAGGTATTCTGCCCGGTGCCGGTGCCTCTCTTGGCAGCTTTCTCGCCTATATGTCAGAAAAATCTATTGCAGGAAAAGACGGCGGGTTTGGCACCGGTGTACCCAAAGGGGTGGCCGCTCCGGAAGCAGGCAACAATGCCGCAGCAGGTGGCGCACTGGTACCTATGCTCACACTTGGCGTTCCCGGTTCCGGCACTACCGCGGTATTACTCGCCTTGCTGATGACACTAAATATCACCCCAGGACCTACGCTGTTTACTGATCGACCGGAAGTAGTCTGGGGACTTATCGCTTCGCTGCTGATTGCCAACGTAGTGCTACTACTGATGAACGTTCCTATGGTTAAGGTATTCGTTCGTATTCTACAGGTGCCGGCATGGGTGCTGTTGCCCGGCGTGACAATGGTCTCTTTTGTTGGAATCTACTCATTATCCGGCAGCTACTTTGACTTACTGTTGATGGTAGCTTTCGGTGTGCTGGGCTATGTACTTCGCAAACTCGACGTACCCACCGTTCCGGTTATTCTCGGCATACTGTTAGGCAGGCATATGGAAGACGCACTGCGACGTGCCATGGTCATCGCAGATGGCGATCTGATGTATCTGTTCTCATCATCTATATCTATTGGATTGTGGATCGCCGCCGTGGCAGGATTCGTCGCTCCCACATTCCTGCGCGGAGTGCTGACAAAGCCACAACGCGTAACCGACTAATCCCATATCCAAAAAAGGTATCGAAAAGGCCAGATCTTACCCTCCCGCTTGTGGAGGGTAAGCCTATGCGCCGGGGTGCTCTCACTATAGCTGGTATCGCTAAAATTACCCGGGCACTAAAACCGCTTCAACCTTAACTGAATCAGATAGTCTTTTTACTCTGGAAAACAGAACCAACAAGATAATTAGTCACAGCAACAAAAACGATTGCACCACCCCACAACGTCATTGCGTCCGGAGCTTCACTGAATATCAGCCACACCCAGATAGGCGCCAATGGCGCGTCAAGTGCTGTAATCAAAGCAGTTTCAATCGCCGGCAGTAGCTTCGAACCCAGAATAAACAGCACCAGTCCCAACGCTGAATTTACCACACCAAACGCCACCAGCCAGGCCCACTGATCAGCTTGCACATTTAGAGGTTCACTGAAAGGCAAGGCCAACGCAGCACTTAAAAATGCAGACACACAAGCTGCAGGCAGAATAGGCACTTGCGGACACGATCGGGAGATAACCATCATGATGGCAAGACACACAGTCATTCCCAAGGCCAGCAGATCTCCCAACAAAGATCCGTCCGTTGCCAGACCCATCATAATGCAAACGCCCAGCACGGAAACAACGCTCGCAACCATCGCGCTGCGAGACGGCTTCTCGCCGATAACTACCCATGCTACTGCCGCAGTAACCAGTGGCACCGTAGCGTACACAATCGACACATGGGCAACCGTGGTTTGTTTAAGTGAGGTAATAAAAAATACCATCCCCACAGCAGACACTATGGCAAACCCCCACCCCGCAAGCCCCATTGATCGAAACCGGGCAACAGCACTTTTTCGAGCACTCACGGCAACAACCAGACCGATAGCCAAACCACCAAACACCCCGCGCCACAACAGAAGTGTCCAGCTATCCATGGCAATGACGCGCGTGAACAACCCGGCGGTACTCCAGGAGATCGTAGCGGCGGAAACTAAAATCAGTCCGAACAAATATGACGAACGCCCGTCCGATACCGCATACTTAGACCAAACCGTGTTTGCTGCAACCGATACGGACATTGGATTCGCTCTCTGATTTTAAGGAGACAACCGTATCAATGCTGCTGACACAAACGTGTCAGCAGTGATGTTAAAGTAATCTGCAGAACTAAAGATTGTCCCGGATCAGTGGAATAACCCCAAGAGCGCTTATGAATCGTTCGACAAGAATGTTCGAGATCATTCAGCTTCTGCGTAGTTCGAAACGATCACTAACCGCCCAACAACTGGCAGACGCACTTGAAGTTACCAGGCGAACCATCTATCGCGATATCGTTGCATTGCAGGGCATGCGAGTACCGATTGATGGCGAAGCAGGCATCGGCTATATCATGCGCCCCGGGTTCGACCTGCCACCACTTATGTTTACTGCTGAAGAAGTAGAGGCGATTGCCGTCGGGCTTTCTTTACTCGGAAGAACCGGGGACACCGCTCTCGAAACAGTTGCTGAAAGCGTTGTTCGTAAAATCTCTGATGTGCTGCCAGAAGATAATCCATACGGATTAATCAGCCAGTCAGTTTTTACGTCTAACTGGCATTCCATTCCCACCTCAGCTGTTGAACCGGCATTGATAAGAGAGGCAATCAGAGATCAACGAAAACTTAATATAGAATACACAGACGTTGAAAAACGCGCCAGTACCCGAGTCATCCTGCCACTGGTATTACTCTACTATGTCGACTCACTGGTAATCGCAGCCTGGTGTGAACTTAGAAAAGACTACCGTCATTTTCGAATGGACCGAATTACCCACTGTGACGTCACAGACCAGTATTTCGTAGAGAGCGGTAACCAGTTAAGAGAAAACTGGCAGGCTGACCATCAGTTTGAGTAACTGATCCTTGTAACAAACCGAAAATGATCACTAATCTGCACCCCCATTAATATCCCATATATCGTCCTTAGTGAACTTCAATGCCATCACTTGAAATTTTAATCCCCTTTACACTGGCCGCACTACTAATGAACCTTTCACCGGGCCCATCAAACCTGTATGTAATGGCAAGGTCTGTTTCACAGGGCACTATTGGAGGCGTTGTAGCAGCGCTCGGATTAGCGGCCGGCAGTATGTGTCATGTGGCTGCTACTGTTCTGGGCTTATCAGCGTTAATTAAACATTCGCCAACCCTCTTCTTAA
>CALLLY010000423.1 GCA_938008205.1 uncultured Granulosicoccaceae bacterium | reverse complement strand
CCCGAGTTTCTCACTGGTAGTAGCTTTCACGTTTACGCGACTGCGATCAATACCAACCACTTCAGAGACGCATTCACACATCGATTCGATATGCGGCTGTAATTTCGGCTGCTCGGCAACAATGGTGATATCGATGTTATGACAGTTGAGACCTTTGCCATCAAGCAGTTCGACTACATGGCGCAGCAAAATTTTGCTATCGATACCGGCATACTGTTGATCAGTGTCTGGAAAGTGTTTACCTATATCACCCATGGCTGCCGCGCCCAGCATCGCATCACACAGGGCATGCAACGCGACATCCCCATCGCTATGGGCTTTGAACGCCTTGCTGTGCGGTATTTCTATCCCACACAGCACAACCGCATTGCCTTCGCAAAACGCATGTACGTCGAATCCGTGGCCTATTCTCATTGGCTTGTATTAACTTGTTGGCAGTTAGTATGGGTGGTACCAGGAATCATGTCAGGTTTGATCCTGCGCTGCCAGTATCACGCGGGCAAGCGCCATATCATCCGGCACAGTGATCTTAATGTTGTCCTGAGCACTCAGGACCACACATGGCGTTGCACCCACATACTCCATGGCTGAGGCTTCATCAGTCACTGCAATGCCATCTCTTTCTGCCACGTCCAGAGCATCAATTAAGGGTTCCACCTGAAACAGTTGCGGCGTTACGGCCCGCCACATATGCTCGCGATCCACCGTTGCAACAATCTGTTGGTTTTCATTTGTGCGCTTTAACGTGTCATGAACAGGAATAGCCAGTATCCCACCGTGTTGCGATTGACCGACTTCATCAATTAGCCGGTTAATATCTGCCACGCGTACACAGGGGCGCGCGGCATCATGCACCAACACCTGCGCCGTATGCCCGAGCTCATCGCGTATATATTCAAGGCCATTTCGCACTGACTGCGCTCTTGTTTGACCACCACTGGTAAGAAAAACATCGTCAGGAAAACTGCGCTTTTGCTTAATCTCTGTCTGGGAGACAACCAGCACAATTCGGCTGACGGCAGGTACGGCCCTGATTCGATCAAGCGTACATTCAAGCACGCTACGCTCATTGAGTTTCTGAAACTGCTTGGGCTGTGTACCCCCCATGCGGCTGCCAAAGCCCGCCGCAGGCAGCAGCGCGACTACTTCGTCACGCTTGTGGTTCATTACTGATTACTTGCCGGTGTACTGAGCAGTTGCGTTGCTGCTTTGCTATCGGCCAGGTTATCCGATGCCACTTCCGCCTTGGTACCAACAAACTGGTAGAAAGTTTCATCGGGCCCGACCATGCCGAGCTCACCACGGGCGCGCTCTTCAATTTCACCTACACCGTCAACCAGATCGGTGACTTCCGCTCTTAACGCGGTATTAACATCGCGCTGTTCATTAAGTGTTGCGGTGAGATTTTGCACCTCGATACGACTCTGCCTGAGATCGCGCATGCCGCCATCTCCCAGCCAGAATCGCCACTGCAACACGACCAGTAGTACCAACAACGCAGCGATAAGCGCTTTCAAAAAATCACTCCTTACACTTCATCCCGAGCCTTAGGACTAGAGGCCTTGTCTGAACGCAGAACGTCCGGCGTAAACCCCACGATCACCAAGCTTCTCTTCAATTCGAAGCAACTGATTGTATTTGGCGATCCGATCTGATCGTGACATTGAACCGGTTTTGATCTGCCCGGCATTGGTTGCCACCGACAGATCAGCAATAGTAGTGTCTTCGGTTTCACCGGAACGATGCGATGTCACAGTCGTATAGCCAGCGGCATGCGCCATATCGATGGTGCGCAGGGTTTCGGTCAGGGTACCAATCTGATTTACTTTAATTAAAACTGAATTCGCAATCGATTTTTCGATGCCTTCTGCAAGGATTTTCGGGTTGGTAACAAACAGATCATCACCCACCAGCTGGACTTTGTCACCGACCTTTTCAGTTAACAGCTTCCAGCCGTCCCAGTCGTTTTCATCCATACCATCTTCTATAGAAATAATCGGGTAACGATCGACCCAGTCTGCCAGATAGTCAGTAAACTCATCGCTGCTGAACTTGCGGTTCTCGGACGCCAGATCGTACACACCGTTTTCACAGAATTCAGAGCTTGCCGCATCCAGCGCGATGAATACATCTTCACCCGGTTTGAAACCGGCCTTCTCCACCGCCTGTAAGATCACTTCAATGGCTGCTTCGTTGGATGGCAGGTCAGGTGCAAATCCGCCTTCATCACCCACTGCCGTGTTCAAACCTTTTGACAGCAATACCTTCTTAAGTGTGTGAAATATCTCAGCGCCATAGCGCAGTGCCTCAGAGAGCGATTCAGCACCCACCGGCATCACCATAAATTCCTGCAGATCAACACTGTTGTCGGCATGGGATCCGCCGTTGATAATATTCATCATCGGCACCGGCAGAGTGACAGCCTTGTCGCCACCAAGGTATTCAAACAGCATTTGTTTTTTAGCTATCGCGCCGGTATGGGCACAGGCCATAGAAACCGCCAGCAACGCATTTGCGCCAAGACGGTCTTTGTTTTCAGTGCCATCGAGTTTGAGCATGGCCTCATCGATAGCTTCCTGCTCAGTGACATCCATACCCATCAGTGCACTGGCAATTTCACCATTGACGTTGGCGACCGCCTTGGTAACGCCCTTGCCGAGATACCGGCTGTTGTCACCGTCGCGCAGTTCAAGCGCTTCGCGCTCGCCAGTTGAAGCACCGGAGGGTACTGCTGCCCGACCAACCTCACCTGACTTCAGGGTCACTTCTGCTTCGAGTGTGGGATTGCCTCGCGAGTCGATAATTTCGCGCGCGTGGATCTTGCTGATAGAAGACATGTTTTCTCCGCGATTCTTTTAGTGTTCTGATGTCACACCGAGCAACGCATTTTCGGGCAACTCGGTGCGTTTTATTACCGCATCAAGTTCCAATAACGTGCCAAGTAGGCGTTCCATATCGGCCAGAGGCCAGGCATTCGGACCATCGCTCAGGGCATTGTCGGGGTCAGGGTGAGTTTCCATAAACAGACCGGCAACCCCCGCAGCCACCGCCGCGCGCGCCAGCACCGGTACAAATTGTCTCTGACCACCCGAGGCACTGCCCAATCCACCAGGCTGCTGCACAGAGTGCGTGGCATCGAATACCACCGGACATCCGGTAGTACGCATAGTGGCAAGCCCGCGCATATCAGAGATCAGTGTGCGGTAGCCGAAACTCACACCGCGCTCGCAAACCATGATTTTTTTATTGCCTGTGGCATGCGCCTTGTCGACAACATTTTGCATATCTTCGGGCGCCATGAACTGGCCCTTTTTGATATTGACAGGAATACCAGCCTCGCACACTCGAGTGATGAAGTTGGTCTGTCTGCTCAGAAAGGCAGGTGTTTGCAAGGCATCGACCACGCTGGCAACTTCATCGATCGGGGTATCTTCGTGAACGTCTGTGATTACCGGTACTTTATATTCCGAGCGAACCGATTCGAGAATCCGCAGCCCCTGCTCCATACCGGGCCCGCGATAGCTTGAAATCGATGAGCGGTTGGCCTTATCAAATGAAGATTTATAGATCAGCGAAATACCCAGCCTCGAACACATTTGCACCAACGCTTCGGCAGTTTGAAACGAGGTTTTTTCCGATTCGACAACGCAGTTACCTGCAATCAGAAATACAGGCTGGTTGCCGCCAACCGAATATCCGCAAAGATCCATGGTCGTTTCTAGGCTTCTTCTGCTACAACGACTTCACTTTCGGCATAGGCCAGAGCCGCATCGATAAAGCCGCTAAAAAGTGGATGGCCATCGCGAGGGGAAGACCGATATTCCGGGTGATACTGACAACCAACAAACCACGGATGATCCGGTAGTTCAATAATTTCTACCAGTGGCTCAGCGTCACCGGATGATCCTGACATTCGCATGCCATTTTTTTCCAGCACTTCACGATAGCGGTTATTAAATTCATATCGATGACGATGACGTTCAGTGATGACGTCACTATCGTAGATTTGATGCGCAAGCGACCCGGGCTCCAGATAACACTCCTGCCCACCGAGGCGCATGGTGCCACCAAGATCAGAGTTTTCATTGCGCTTTTCAATTTTACCGTCGCTTTCCTGCCATTCGGTGATCAGTGCTATCACCGGGTTTTCGCAGCCGGGCTCAAACTCGGTACTGTTGGCGTTGGCAATACCGGCGATATTACGGGCGTATTCAATAACCGCCACCTGCATGCCCAGACAAATTCCCAGATACGGGATCTTGTTTTCGCGCGCATAGCGCACTGCACTGATTTTGCCTTCGACTCCTCGCGACCCGAAGCCACCTGGTACCAGAATGGCATCGACGTCTTCTAATAAACTCATGTCACCGTTGGTCAGCTTTTCAGAATCGAGATAGTGAATGATCACTTTGGCTTTGCGACCGATGCCTGCGTGCGACAACGCTTCGTTAAGCGACTTGTATGATTCGGTCAGTTCGGTGTACTTACCTACCATACCAATCACGACCTCACGCTCAGGTTGCATTAAGCCATCGACCACTCTATCCCACTCGGTCAGGTCTGCAGCAGGCGCCTCGATACCAAGCTTCTCAAGAACAATGTTATCGAGATTTTGTTGATGCAGCTCACGAGGTATTTGATAAATACAATCGGCATCGGTGGCGGTAATAACCGCGTCGTCA
>CALLLY010000422.1 GCA_938008205.1 uncultured Granulosicoccaceae bacterium | reverse complement strand
CAGTTCAGCGAGGAAGTACGCAAACGATTTGTTGATGCACGATTTACCATGTCAACGGCACGTGATCGAATGGGCGCGCGTTTGCAAAGTGAATGCAGTTTCATTTCCAACAGTAGTTTAAGCGGCATTTCCGATGCGGTATTGGCAGGCGATATTCAAATTGGCGGCGACGGACAGGCAACGGTGCTGTTGGCTGATCGACAACCCACTGGCGGTTATCCACGAATTGCCACCATAATTTCCGCTGACCTTGACAGATTTGCACAGTTACCTGCGCTGGCAGAGTTTCGCTTTTGTGTGGTCAGTCTGTCGGATGCTGTTGTAGCACTGGATGTCTATCGTAAAGCGCATTCACAGATGAATGATTCGCTGCGTCCGTTACACCGTGCTGCAACCGACATACCTGATCTGTTGGCGTATAACCTGATTGACGGTGTGGTAGATGCGCTGGAGGCAGACAGTAATCTATGAACCACCAACACAAAGCAAACCGGAAGCTGCATGAAAAACACGATTGATCTGAATGCTGATTTAGGGGAGTCTTTCGGTCCCTGGAACATGGGTGCTGATGAAGAAATGCTGGAGATAGTGACCAGCGCCAATATTGCCTGTGGCTTTCATGCGGGCGATCCGCTGGTAATGACCAAAACAATTCAGGCCTGCATCAGGCAGGGTGTAAATATGGGCGCGCACCCGGGCTTTGATGATCTGATCGGATTTGGCAGGCGTCGGTTCGTTAATCCGGAACATTCACAGATCGCCGCATCAGTGGTTTATCAGATTGGCGCTTTGGTAGCCATTGCTTCCTCCTGTGGTGCTCAAATCACCCACGTTAAACTGCATGGGGCACTGGCTAATATGGCCAGTGAGGACGACGCGCTGGCAAAGTGCTTTGCAGATGCGGTGACGGGCTACAACAAATCACTGGCCATTGTCGCAATGGCAACAACACCGTTGCAAACTCAGGCGGAACAGGTCGGTGCCAGGGTGTTGAAAGAGGTTTACGCAGATCGTGCCTACAATGACGACGGCACATTGGTGTCCAGAAATCTGCCAGGCGCTGTCTTGCACGATCCAATTGAAGCTGCGGATAGAGTCATCGAGATGATCGAGACTCAATCAATTACCTCGGTGAATGGTGTTCGTATCCCTGTGTCACCGGAAACCGTTTGTGTGCATGGAGACAACGACACGGCTGTTGCAATGGCCAGAACCTTGAGGGATTCTCTGGAAACTGCCGGTGTTGCCGTTATGCCATACCGAATCGATTAACCATAGCGTGCAGGCGATTCGATGCGAGTAGTTATGCTGGTAGAGCTATGCTGATTGCCGGTAAGGCAGCTCTTTCAATACACGGGTTTGCTGGAATACAAAGTCGATATGCTGTTCCAGCAGATCTTCGGTTTGTTTATCCAGATCTTTAAATGTCAGCTGCGTAGCATACCGTGCATCGGCACTCGCACCGGCTTTTTCAACGCAGTTGGCGACCTCAGCTTTAATGCTGACCTCTTGTTGATTGGGACCAAGGTGCATGGAAAGTTTGAGAATCTCTTCCGAAGGTAGCTTGGAACCGTAACTAAAGAGCATACCGCTGATACTGAGTTTGACAACTCTGATAGTACTTGGTGGTCTGGCATCGGCTGTGGCGTTATCAGTTTCTATACGGATAGCCATGGCGTCAGCCACTCGCTTGTTTTTTCTTATTTCTGTAGTACTCATTTCTCTGCTTGTCTTGTCCGTGACGCTGTTGTCTTTTTTCTGTCTGTAGAATGACGCTAATGGAGCAACGGGCGGTTTGATTTCAGGATGTCTAAGATAGACTAAAAATCCATTTTCGTCATGACATTATATGCTAAAAATTGTAGCGTGTTTCGCGTTGCTGTAATGGTAGGTTCTAGCACTGTTGTACCACTTAAACAAGAGAGAAACCTGGTACCCATTCGTAGATCAGCGCAAAAAGTACTGCCGCCAGCGCAAGCCGGTATACCATGAAAATCCAGAATCCCATGCGCTTAACCAGCGCCATTAGCAGGCTGATAGCAAGAATAGCCGCAAAAAATGTCAGTATCGCTGCCCAGATGGCGTGAGATGGAATGCCCCCGCCTGTTTGAATTGCTTCGATAGCGGTGAACCCACCGGCAGCGGCAATCGCTGGAATGCCGAGCAGAAATGAAAACCTGGCAGCTTCGGCACGCTCAAAGCCAAGGAAGCGTGCTGCTGTCATTGTCGCTCCCGAGCGGCTGGTGCCGGGAATTAGCGCCAATGCCTGACAAATCCCGATCGTGATGGCTGGAGCCAGGGTCATGTCTTCCATGCGCTTCACGCGTTTGCCTACAACATCTGCTATGTAAAGCAGTACACCGTAAATCACTGCGGTCCAGGCAATGATTTTTGCCACAGTCAGGGTGTCTTCGCGGATCGCGTCGAGAGTTCCAGTCAGCTTAAGCAATGCGCCGAATACCAATGCGGGAATGGTGGCCAGTGCAATATAGCCTGCCATCCGGGAATTGTGGGTATTGCGGAAGCGCACCAGATCCCATGTGCCGGCAAGCAGGTTTAGAACGTCTCGCCAGAAGTACACGATAACGGCAAACAGTGAACCCACGTGCACCATGACATCAGTAATTACGCCCTGGTCTTCCCAATCCGTTAACACCGGAACCAGCGCCAGGTGACCGGAGGAAGAGACAGGCAGGAATTCTGTTAAACCCTGTATCAGCGCCAGCGCGATTATTTGTTCAATCGACATAGAAATTAGTCAGCAGAGAATCGACCGGCAATCTTGCAACAAAAGCGCCTAACACAAGGTGTTGTAATAGAAATGTGAGGCCCGTTTTACCTGCTGCACTGCATTGGCCGGCTTCAGTATTTTCACCTGACACTCATTCGGCGATTTATCTGGCTTCGGTCACTTTCTGTTTGTCAGCGAACTGTCGGGATTATGGCGCTGTTGCAACTTGCCGGTAACCTGTGATTCCTGAGTTATAGATTTCTTCGTAAACAAACCTCTCGTCAGCCGCAGCGAAAGATTGCCAGCAGAAAGTGCGTCGACGATCCAGCACCGTGACGCTTCCACAGCTTAAGCTCTGCAGTGCAGGACTGCCATTATCATCGGATGTTGCGATCACCAGCCTGTCAGGTGAAGACGGCAAAGTAATGCTTTGCTGATTGTTAATAGTCTGCGAAAAGTCTCCAAGGGTAGACTCAGTATTGCCAAATGCCTCTGTATCACTGTTACTGAATTCAGATTGCCACAGACAATTGCTTTGATCACAAGTCTCGGTCACTACGGTGCTGCCGTCGTCTGTAGTGATTTCGCGTCTGCTAGTCGGACTCTGCTGATTAACCGCGTAGATAAGCGTGTTTTGAGAGGTAAGTGTGCCGCGCAGGTACCAGTCACCAAGGTCTGATTCTACGGTGACGCTGCTGTCTGGGTTGGTGAGCAAAGTAGCCTGAAGAACTGACGATGATACCTTATTGAATTGCCGCAGGGTGATTGTATTTTGCTGTTTGTCTGTATAGGAGTAAGTGGTTGCGCTAGTAGTATCAATAAAAAAGAACAGTAAGTCCTGCTGATTGTTCCATTGGAGAGTAACCTGCGCGCCATCTTCCCGTATGTAGCTAAATTTCTTATCGAATATTCCGGAAGTACCCTGTGCAAACACTATATTGGAATAGCTTTGCACAGCCTCATCGGCAGTGGATGGCGGGCTCGCTGTTGCCGGCAGAGTGCTGCATTGACCCTGTAATTCGCAGGTATTCAGTGCTTCAAGCAATTGGGGTTCCAGCAGTGTGATATCAGCCGAGACGTTATTGCCGGCTTCATTGTACTGAGACAAAAGGGTATTTAGTAATCGTGTGACTACAGCGTTATCAACAACAGCTGATTCAACCGCAACTCCGTCAGATGCAGGTATTGTATTGTCGATCTGTGTTTGCGATAAAAGGTTGCCTGGAAATATCAGGTTGGCCACAACCATATCCACCGTCGCATCAGGAATGTTTGAATCAGTGGAATTAGCACCAGCGTCGGTAGTGTCACCGTCGACAACAATGACCGGTC
>CALLLY010000421.1 GCA_938008205.1 uncultured Granulosicoccaceae bacterium | reverse complement strand
AGATGCGGCAACTGTAACTGCGGAAAGCCAGGCTGTTGAAAATATCACAGCAACTGAAGTCGCCGCCTCCGAGGAAACGCCTGCTGACAATGAGACGGTTACGGGCATACCTGAAGCACCGGATGTACTTGCTGCACCGCGTGTAATTGACGCTCGCAATGCTTTTATTATGCGATCCGTGATGCGTGAAGTTATTCAGCGAGGTACCGCAACACGTGCCAAAGTGCTGGGACGCAACGACATCGGCGGAAAGACCGGCACCACCAATGATCTTTTTGACGCGTGGTTTACCGGGTTTAACAGCTCCCTGGTTTCAACAGCGTGGATTGGTTACGACGAGCAGCGTTCATTGGGCCCAAAAGAAAGCGGGGGTGTTGCAGCATTGCCGATGTGGGTGGACTACATGCGTGTGGCGCTTGATGGCGTTGAGGAAGATCGCGAGTATCAGCCGGAAGGTATTGCTACAGCCCGTATTGATCGCAAGACCGGCAAGCTCGCTTCACCGGGTGCGAGAAATTCTTACTTTGAATACTTTCGTGCTGAAAATCTGCCGACTGAGTATGCCGAGCCACAGGATGAGATTCAGCCGGTTGTGGTACAGGAAACCCGCACGGTGGTGGTGACTAATGGTGGTGAAAGCACGAGCACCGAAACCGTAGTTCGGCAACCGGTAGTGGTTCAGCAGCCTCAGCCGCAGGGCAAAGAGGCGCGCAAAAAGAAGATAGAGCAGCTGTTCTAATACAACCCTCTTATACTTCAAACACTGTATGCCGGGGCGCCTGAGCAGGGTTCCCGGTACGGGTTAACGGTGAAACGCCGGACTGAGTTCGTGAAGTGTTTCAACCATAAACTCGACATTATCAGGGTCAATATACTGGTGGATGCCATGGCCCAGATTAAAAATGTGTCTGCCGCCGGCACCGTAGCTTTCCAGTACACGTTGCACTTCTTCTTTTATTACTTCCTTTGATCCGTACAACACTCCCGGGTCCATATTGCCTTGCAGGGCGACAGTGTTATCGGTCAGTGATCGTGCATCACGCAGGTCTATGGTCCAGTCGACGCCCACGGCGTTGCAGCCGGTTCGGGCAATATCCGGCAGCCACATGCCACCGTTCTTCGTGAACAAGGTAATCGGTATTGCACTGTGACTTTCACGAAGCGCATTCACGATAGCTTGCATGTACTGCAATGAATACTGGTGATATGCCCGTGGGGTAAGTACGCCACCCCAGGTATCAAATACCATTAGTGCCTGTGCCCCTGCATCGGCTTGTGCCTGCAGATAGGCAATGGTGGTTGCAGTGATTTTACCCAGCAGTTCATGCAGGGCGTTGCTGTCACCATACATGAGCCTTTTGATGTGCTGGTATTCTTTGCTGCCACCACCTTCAACCATATAGGTGGCTACCGTCCACGGACTACCGCTAAAACCAATTAAGGGCACACTGTTATTGAGTTCCCGACGGATAAGCCTGACGGCATCCATTACATAACGCAGTTCGGTTTCGGGGTCGGGTGTTGCCAGTTGTTTGATGTCAGCTGGCGTGCGCACAGGCGTTTTAAAGCGCGGGCCTTCACCGGCTTCGAAATACAGGCCCAGGCCCATCGCATCCGGAACGGTGAGGATATCTGAAAATAAAATTGCCGCGTCGAGCCTGAAACGTCTTATTGGCTGCAGCGTAACTTCACAGGCAAGTTCCGGTGTACCGGCCAGAGTCATGAAGTCTCCAGCACGCTTTCTGGTAGCGAGATATTCCGGCAGGTATCGACCAGCCTGCCGCATGATCCAGATCGGGGTGCGATCTACCGGTTCGTTGTTCAGCACCTTAAGAAAACGCGTGTTGGTGATGGTGTGCATCGGTTTGTCTCTGTCAGGTGTTGCTGAGAAAAGTAGCGATGCTCTGGGCTGCATTGCGTCCTTCAAAAACTGCGGTCACAACCAGATCAGAGCCACGCTTCATATCACCACCGGCAAAGATTTTCGGGTTGTCTGTTTGAAACGCGAGTTCAGAGGATTCCGGTTTTGTTTTTACCAGTCCATAGTCGTCAATGTTCACCGAACAATTTGAAAACCAGTCTGCCGGATTGGGTCTAAACCCAAAGGCAACAATCACCGCGTCTGCCTCGATGATTTCTTCAGTACCGGGGACAGGCTGCGGCCTGCTGCGGCCGCGTTCATCGGGTTCTGTGAGTTCGGTGGTAACGACTTTAACGCCAGTAGCTGTGTGGTTATCTTCACTGACAATCGCCAGTGGTTGTCGGTTCCATAAAAACTGTATGCCTTCTTCTTTGGCGTTGCGAACCTCTCTTCTTGAGCCCGGCATATTGGTCTCATCGCGACGGTACGCACACGTGACTGAAGCCGCACCTTGTCTTATTGCTGTGCGATTACAGTCCATTGCTGTGTCTCCACCGCCCAGCACCACAACCCGTTTGTCCTTCATATCAATGAAAGGTAAATCAGTTTGCCAGTCTTGTACCTGGTGTACATTGGAAACAAGATACGGCAGTGCATCATAGACGCCGGTCAATTCCTCACCTGGAAAACCACCGCGCATGGAAGTGTAAGTGCCCATGCCTAAAAATATTGCATCGTATTCTTGTTGCAACTGGTCGATAGTGATGTCTTTGCCGACATCCATACCCAGTCGAAACTCGATACCCATTTCTTCCATGACTTGACGTCTGGTGAGGACGACCTCTTTTTCAAGTTTAAACGGAGGGATGCCATAGGTAAGCAGGCCACCGATTTCGTCGTAGCGATCGAACACTACCGGCTTTATACCGTTGCGAATCAATACATCGGCACAACCCAAACCGGCTGGTCCTGCGCCAATCACCGCAACTCGTTTGCCGGTGTCTTTGACGTGCGACAGGTCCGGCCGCCAGCCGAGCTTGAATGCTTCATCGGTGATATATTTTTCAATCGAACCGATAGTCACAGCACCAAAACCATCATTCAGTGTGCAGGCTCCTTCGCAGAGTCGGTCCTGCGGGCAGACACGGCCACACATTTCGGGTAGGGAGTTGGTTTGGTGGCTCATCTCTGCGGCTTGCAGAATATTGCCTTCCGAAATGAGCTTTAACCAGTTGGGAATGTAGTTGTGAACCGGACACTTCCATTCACAGTAGGGGTTACCACAGGCCAGGCACCTTGCCGATTGCGTGGCAGCAGCTTCCTGCTCGTAACCGCCGTAGATCTCTTTGAAGTGCACCACGCGTTCTTCGGCAGGTGTTTTGGATGGGTCCTGCCGTGGCGCGTCAAGAAACTGGAAAGCGTTGGTCATGGTCGGCCCCGTGGAACTGGACTGGAGGTGCTATACGATTGGTAGCGACCATCGGTATGAGATGGTCCGGTATCGTCTCGAAGGGCCGGGCTTCAGCCGCCGAGCTTTGATTTAATTTTTGCGCTTACCGCGGACATATCGGCACGTCCCTGCAGCTGCGGCTTGAGCTTGCCCATGACTTTACCCATATCGCGAATTTCGCTGGCACCGGTTTCGGCAACAGCTTCATCGATCAGGGTTTGAATTTCATCGTCGGTAAGTTGCTGCGGCAGATAGGCCTGAATGATCTCCAGTTCTTTTTGCTCAACGGCTGCAAGGTCGTCGCGTCCACCTTTATTGAACTGTTCGATAGATTCACGTCGCTGCTTGGCCATTTTGTCGAGAATAGCGATCATTGCCGGATCGTCTGTCTCGACTCTGTCATCAACTTCGCGCTGTTTGACAGCGGCAGAGACCAGCCTTAACACCGCCAGGCGATCTTTGTCGCCACTCTTCATACACGCCTTGATGTCAGCCATCAGGGCGGTTTTAATCTCGGACATCGAGATTAGTACATGCGAACTCTGCGCGAGAGCTCTTTAGACAGTTTTTTCTGATGGCGTTTTACCGCAGCGGCAGCTTTGCGCTTACGCTCGGTAGTTGGCTTTTCGTAGTATTCTCTACGACGGGTTTCAGTGAGAACTCCAGCTTTTTCGCAAGAGCGCTTGAAGCGGCGCAGCGCAATTTCAAAGGGCTCGTTTTCTTTGACACGTACAGATGGCATCGGCTTGCTGAATCTCCGGGGTTGGATTTGCGCTGCGAGAGCGCCAAAATTAGGCTTAGCCCACTAATTATAAGGGTTTATGCAGTACAAGCAAGTAATCGACCCGCACAGATCAACTTGAAGGACAGAATATCTTTGAAAGTGCTTGGAATTGAATCGTCATGCGACGAAACCGGCATTGCTTTATACGATAGCGAAGCCGGATTGCTGTCACACGTGCTGCACAGTCAGGTATCGCAACATGAAGCCTATGGTGGTGTGGTGCCGGAAATAGCGTCGCGGGATCATATTCGTAAATGGGTCGGCTTGACTCGCAAATGCCTGGCTGATGCCGACTGCACCACAGGTCATCTGGATGCGGTGGCATACACGGCAGGGCCCGGGTTGGCGGGCGCACTGTTTACCGGTGCGGTCGCTGGCCGCACGCTTGCCTGGGCGTTGGAAAAACCTGCCATCGGCGTGCACCATATGGAAGCTCATCTTTTAGCGCCGTTACTGGATGATGATGCGCCGCAAATGCCGTTCGTCTGTCTGCTGGTATCCGGTGGACACACGCAATTGATGCGAGTTGATGCGGTTGGGCAGTATCGATTGCTTGGCGATACTCTGGACGATGCTGCCGGAGAGGCCTTCGATAAGACCGCTAAACTCCTGGGTCTGGGTTATCCGGGGGGTCCCCGGCTTGCGCGTGCCGCGGTAAACGGCGACGAGAACAGATTTCCGTTTGCCCGTCCAATGACAAATCGCCCCGGGCTGGATTTCAGTTTCAGTGGTTTAAAGACTGCTGCGATGACAACCTTTGCATCGGTTGATCGCGATCCGGCAGCGGTTGCTGATATAGCGGCAGGATTTGAAGCGGCGGTTGTGGATACGTTGATTATCAAGTGCCTGCGAGCATTGAAGTCTGAGGGA
>CALLLY010000420.1 GCA_938008205.1 uncultured Granulosicoccaceae bacterium | reverse complement strand
ATTATTGACAGTTACTTTTTCGCTCGCACCGGCTTCACGCTTACTGAAAACGATGATCCACTGACCTATTACTGGGGTATCGGATACAACGACTGGCACACCGATACCTGGGCGTTTGAGCTAAACAACTGGGGCCCCCTTAAACCCGAGGATGGCTTAAAAGTAGAGAAGGCTATCGCTTCTCTAAGTTATAAGTTCGACTCCGCCCTGCTTCAGAAATATAACTTGTCGAGCTCATTAACCCTGACAGCCGGTAAAGAAAGTCGACCAACTTTAACCCTGGCTGGCACCTGGGCACCGCGTCCAAAGTGGTTTATCAGAAACCTGATAACACAGTCACTGGACGGCGGGGATGCCACCTGGGCCTATGGGTTCGGCTTTAGCGACTACCGCTCAAACACCTGGTCACTGGAGTATAACAACTGGGGACCTAACACCTTATCTGCGCCGAACTTCACAAAAAATGCACTGGTAACACTAAGTTGGAAGTGGAACCTGTAGACAGTCTGTAACATTTTTGACGAGCACATTCGACTGTTGATATCCCGTTCTACACCCGCCACCGCGACATGCCGTTAGGCATAATATTATAATAATATTGTGGATGAGGGGTTACGAATGCGGCTTTTGTCGGCTGTTAAAACTTGTTTTCTTTTTGCGTCAGTTCTGATAGCTACTGGTGCAAACGCAGAAAATCGCCACTACCCACTCCCCAGTAGCGAACCACTAGAAGTTGGAGCAGAAGACTTCCGTGAACGCTATCTGACCCTGCGAAAGCTTGAAGGGGTTTACCTGGACTTCACTGCTATTCGAACAGCTGGGAAAGATGTCGGTGTATCCGTACCCAAAACCCTTTATAAGCAGGCACAACAAAAAATCGAAGCGGCAGGCCTTTTGTATTTAAGTGAAGATGAAATGCTCCTGACACCTGGCCAACCGATTATGAACTTGTGGCCTTCTTATACCGGTGAAGCGCGCGCAAAGCTCACTACCGAAGAAAACGATGCCTACGGCGCCTGCAATATTCCCGACAGCTGCAGCGCTTCGTTGTGGGTAGGTTTTGAACAATCCGCAACTTTGTTACGACAGCCTGAAAATCAGTACAAGCTTTCAACCTGGGGTGGCGGCGACGAAGTTAATCAATGCCAGGGTCGCGGTGAATGGATGGCAAACGCAGTACTGAAACAACTGGACAACTTCATTGCCGATTATAGAAAGGCACAAAGAGATCTTGATCCGGTTGTTGTCGCCAGTACTAACGATGTGCCACAACACTGCTCTCAATCCTGGGTAACACACCTGAATGTTTTCGCCACTGATGAAACGAAAATAAATCAGAACATCAAACCTATTCTTGATAAGCTCACGGACGTCGCAGCGCGTTGTAACACCTATAGCTACATCATTGAAACACACGCCGATCAGCGCGCTGAAGCCGACTACAACCGACTACTAACTGAAGCTCGCGCCAGATCTATAAAAGATTATCTTATCTCCAAAGGAACAGAATACCATCGCATTCGCATGCGACCACTGGGAGAGTCTGCTCCGATTTCAACCGGCACCACAGCTGCAGACCATGCAAAGAACCGTCGAGTGGTCATTATCCCCATGAAGCAAGAAGATCTTGCCAACGCTCAACTGGAATTTGATTGAGCAAACTATCGCAAGAAACTTCTCACGGGCGGTACTGCTCTCGTAGGGTTGCTCGGTAGCTCAATGCTTCACGCAGGTGATGAGCGGCGATCCGCTCACTGCACTCCATATCTGCAATGGTGCGGGCAACTTTCAGCGTTCGATGGATAGCCCGCGCAGACAGGTTAAATTTGTTTAGAGCGCTCTCAAGACACTGATGTTGCTCTTCCTCCAACACACAATGTCGCTCTATTTCCTCTGAGGACAATTGCGCATTAGATTTCCCTGTGCGTTGAAGTTGTCTTTGATAAGCCTCGATAACACGTTCCCTAACCTGTTTAGAGCTTTCGCCTTTTTTGGCATCTGTACGCAACAACGCGTATTCAATTCGCTGTACTGATATTTGAATATCGACCCGATCCAGCAGTGGGCCTGAAACCCGGGACTGATAGCGTGTGATCATTTCAGGACCGCACCGGCAGGGCTCACGCTGGTCGCCATAATAGCCACACGGGCACGGATTCATTGCAGCGACTAATTGAATGCGAGCTGGAAAATCTGCCTGGTGGCCTGCGCGGGAAATTGTGATCTCTCCGTTCTCTACCGGCTCTCGCATTACATCCAGCACAGAGCGTGGAAACTCAGGAAGCTCATCCAGAAACAACACACCGTTATGAGCCAGCGAAATCTCACCAGGCTTTGGTTGACTGCCACCACCCACTAACGCCACACCGGAAGAAGTATGATGAGGAGCCCGGTACGGACGTCTTCGCCATTCAGTAATATCCAGACCACCACGGCTGATAGAAGCCACCGAAGCTGTCTCCAGTGACTCCTGCAAAGTCATCGGCGGCAATATGCCGGGCAAGCGACTGGCAAGCATCGATTTGCCGGTCCCAGGAGGTCCAACCAACAACAGATTATGTCCACCACTGGCAGCAACTTCCAACGCTCTTCTTGCCTGGTGTTGTCCGCGTACGTCCGCCAGGTCTGCGCAATCGTTTTCAATTTCACTCACGATTGCCGGCTTTGATCGAATCCTGGCAAGCTCTTCAGGAAATGCCAGGTGATTGCACAAATGAAGCAATGAATCACAACCGTATACCTCACAACCTTCGACAAGGCTTGCCTCCAGTGCATTTTGCGCCGGCACCACCAGTGAGCAATCCGCTTGCCTTGCCGCCATGGCAGTGGGCAACGTGCCATCGACAGGCCTCACCTCACCACTCAGCGCAAGTTCACCAACAAATTCTTTTCCCTCAAGTTGTAACGGATCGATTTGACCCGACGCAGCCAGCAAACCCACCGCTATAGGCAAATCAAAACGACCACCTGACTTTGGCAGATCTGCCGGAGCCAGATTAACGGTGATGCGACGCGAGGGAAATTCAAAGCCGGAGTTCAGTATGGCGGAACGCACTCTGTCTTTGCTTTCGCGAACAGCGGTTTCCGGCATACCAACGATGGACAACGCCGGCAAACCTCCAGCGAGGTGAATCTCAACTGCAACCGGAACGGCTTTAACACCAACCAGCGCCCTGCTGTTTACTACGGACAAATTCAATGGACTTCCTACTGCTAAATACTGATTAGTTACCGCACCCAGGTGATAATCTCGAATACCTGGATACTAATTACTCTTCACACTTCACGAACTCACTAACCTAAAGATTACTCGTAGCACACCACCAGCACAGCTAATCAACTTCCGTTTAACCATCTCTGTTTTGCTGCTCAACCAGTTGCTCAAGACGATCCAGCTTTTCACGCGTTCGCTGCAACAGCGCAACCTGCAAATCAAACTCTTCACGGGTGACCAGATCCATTTTTTCAAGCGCTGTTTGAACCACACTTCGGGCATTTTTTTCAAAGTCAGCCTTGAGCTCGTTAGCCCCGGAAGGCAGCGCCTGGCCAAGCTTGCCAACCAACTCATTTAACAATCCGGATCTATCCACCGACTCTCTCAACGTGCGTTCTGAGCGCAATGATAACTCATTTGCCTACCGCGCTGCGCTCGCTGCCCAACAATGTTGCATTGTCTGATTTGACAGCAATATTTCGCACTAAAACAGTGCAATTATAATTTTATAAGCCGCAAAAAATCACTTAAATAATTGTTTATAAACGCTTTATATAATTTGGCACGATAATTTCTTATATGCAGTCGAACTAACAAAAAGCGTACCAACATGAAACTACTCACAGCAATCATCAAACCCTTCAAACTCGACGAAGTTCGCGAGGCTCTTTCCGCCATCGGTACCAACGGAGTCACGGTATCGGAGGTGAAAGGCTTTGGCCGGCAAAAGGGACACACGGAACTATACCGTGGATCTGAATACGTCATTGATTTTCTTCCCAAAGTAAAGGTTGAAATTGCCATCGACGACTCACTGCTCGAGGCCGCCATTGAGGCAATCACCACTGCCGCCAACACCGCCAAGATCGGCGACGGAAAGATATTTGTCAGCCACCTTGAAGAGGTCATTCGCATCCGTACCGGTGAAACCGGCACTAACGCACTTTAATACGAGGGCTGGATAATGGATCAAATCACCGAATTGTCGTATGCACTGGATACCTTTTATTTTTTGGTATCAGGAGCATTGGTCATGTGGATGGCAGCTGGTTTCGCCATGCTTGAAGCAGGTCTTGTTCGAGCGAAAAACACCACCGAAATTCTCACTAAAAATGTCTCGCTATTTGCAATCGCCTGCATCATGTATTTGATTTGCGGCTACGCAATGATGTATCCAGCCGAAGCGGTCAACGAATACTGGCCAGGCCTTTCGTTTGCGCTGGGCGCAGAGCACACCGCCGCTGACATGAGTGCCGAGGATGCACCCTATTACGCCAGTCGTTCAGACTTCTTTTTCCAGGTCGTGTTTGTGGCAACTGCAATGTCTATCGTTTCCGGTGCAGTCGCTGAACGCATGAAACTGTGGGCTTTTCTATATTTCGCCGTTGTATTCACAGCATTCATCTATCCCATTCAGGGGTTTTGGAAATGGGGTGGCGGGTTCCTGCAAACCGCTGGCTTTCAGGACTTTGCAGGCTCAGGAGTCGTGCATCTATGTGGCGCTTCAGCAGCTTTTGCCGGCGTTCTGATACTGGGAGCAAGAAAAGGCAAGTACGACGCAAATGGCAGAGTTCGTCCTATTCCAGGGGCAAATTTACCACTCGCAACGCTCGGTACGTTTATTTTGTGGCTCGGATGGTTCGGTTTTAACGGCGGTTCTCAGCTCAAACTGGCCAGTTTTTCCGACGCCAACGCTGTTGCAAATATATTTGTGAATACCAACATGGCCGCAGCAGGTGGTGTTCTGGCAGCACTACTGGCAGCCAGAACCCTGTTCAAGAAGGCGGATCTGACCATGGCTCTGAATGGCGCACTCGCCGGCCTGGTGGCGATAACCGCCGAACCACTGACTCCCACGCCACTGATGGCGACCGTTATCGGCGGTGCCGGCGGAATCCTTGTAGTAATCGCCATTGTAGTGCTGGATAAACTTCGCGTGGATGATCCAGTGGGGGCAATCTCCGTGCACGGCATCGTCGGTATCTGGGGACTTATTGCAGTGCCTTTCACCAACTCCGATGCAAACATGAGCGCCCAGCTGCTGGGTATCGCGGTTATTTTTGGTTGGACGTTCGTCACCAGTCTGATGCTATGGACGATGCTCGACGGCATCATGGGCATACGGGTCACCGAAGAGGAAGAGTACGAGGGCGTAGACCTTTCAGAATGTGGCATGGAAGCATATCCGGAGTTTACGCAGGTGAAATAAGACAAAGCGGCTCCTGGTCGACACAGGCAATCATGCCTGTGTCGATCGCACTACCAGTTGGTCATATCCCTCGCTCATTATTGTGATAGCATCTGACAATAAGCAGACTTTTCATACAGTTACTGCCCGACGAAGCTGATAAAAATAACAATAATGGCCGGGAAATCCCCACACAATCCAAAAAATGAATTGCACGCCCCCATATGGGTTCCGGCACTGCAACTGATTTTTGCTGCAATGTTGCTGTACGCAATCAAAAATCCGCTCATGCTGCAGGAATTTGATGCTTCGCTACAGCTGACAGACAAACAGCCTTCGCTGATCATACAGATTCCGGTATCGAATGTAGCTGTTGCTGCGACCCTGCAAAGTCGCACGTCAGAGCACTCAATGTGACACAGCACTACTTTAGCGGGCCCGGTATTTGCCGTCAGTTACCCAAACCAAGAAAATTTGCTAGACTCTCAGGCAAGTTGCAGCCAAAATACTGCGTAGTGATTAAGTCGTTACATCAATCTTATATACCTTCGTAATATGCCTGTTTGCACGGGGCGAAAATAGCAAGCGCTTGCGCACCGATAAACGGATTTGGCTCGAACCAGCCCATCGGCGTTTATGGCAGGTTACCCATACGGAATTGAATAGCTGTTCTGGTAGACAACGACAAGTTAATTTAAAAACAAATCAAACAAACGGCATTAAGCAACTCTTACACAGTATCGACTCCACTGACACAGCAGATGCGTGGCATTAATACGCTCGGGATAATTACTAGCGTCAGTTCGATATAAAAAGCTAAGCCGAAACAAACAAAGCATGCATTTCGCGACCACTGCATAGTGAAGGTCGCCAGTCGAAAATACACGATTCACCAAGCAAGCTAGAGGAAGAACGTGGCTTTAACAAATAACAATACTGTCCGTCACTAACCATGACTGAATCTCAAAATAAGCAGCGTCGACCTTCGGGACAGGCACGTGGACTGAGAGCCAGAAGCAGAACTCGCAGCGACAATCAAAACCCGCAGCAGGCACGAACTAACAGTAATAATGCTAACCGTCAACGCAAACCTGATGGCGTAAAGAATGGAGCCAAACCTGCCCAAAGGCGCAAGCCGGCAAGACCACGCGGCCCCAATACCAAACTCGATTCCGAACTCGACTTCCGCAATACACGACCATCTGCACTTCAACAACAAAATTCAGCGCATCACGATAGCCCGTTATTCTCTCAGAATTCTGCAAATGGTAACCGTGCATCCGCTCACCGCAGAGGCAAGCCAATGAAAAACGGTCAAAACTGGACCCCTGCAGACAGCGGTGGAATTTATCTGCACGAATCACGCAGCAGTGATTGGTACCGGGAAGATCAGGCGCGCTATGCAGCAAAACAAATAGCACTCGAGAACGCAGAACAACGTAATCGAGACCCGCAACGTAGAAACGCTAATGAGGCAGGCCAGCCAAAGCGACCTCAACCGCAAAGAAATCGCAATAGAAACAATAACCCAAACAACAACAATCGCCCGCGACAATATCCCCGAAGAACAGAAGAGAACGGATCACCAGTAGCCGCAACATCTTCTTCAGCGACACAATCAGACAGTCCTAACGAAACGGCAGCACCTATTTGCACTCCGGCACCTGTTTCTGCTAAGTCTGCAACGACCGCAAAGTCCGAGACTCCGCCATCAGAAAACTCAGCGTCGGGAAATGGAGTCTCAACTGAGTCTAAGCCGGTAGTGGAAAGTGCACAGGTCGACACGGCAGTGAAACGCAGTACAGAAACTGCCAAAAAAGCCGCCACCGAGAAAGCGGCCACCGAGAAAACGGAAAGACCGAAAACGCAAAAGTCTGCTGCTGCTGAATCGATAACTAAAGACAAACCTGCGCCGCGAAAAAGAGCGGTTAAAGCAAAAGAATCCACTACTGACAGTGTATCTCCCTCGAAGGCAAAAAGTGCCGATTCTGAAGCCAAACCCAAACCCGCCAGAAAAGCGACAACCACCCGTACAAGAAAGCCCGCTCAACCCAAGAGCGCAGACAAACCGGATGAGTAAACGCCACTGCTGACTGAAATAGTATTTGGCTGTAGCACTTTAATAATGCACTGATAGCTGCAGCCAGACACTAAGGTTGATGTTTACTCGATAGATAGTCGACAGATTGCATTTCGCGCAATCTACTCGCAGTGCGCTCGAATTCAAACGATAGACGTGTGCCATCGTACAGATTTTCAGGGACAACCTCTGCGGTTATAACAAGCTTGACCCGACGATCGTAAAATTCATCGATCATATTGATAAAGCGTCGTGCGACGTCTGTGTTTCTGGCATCCATTTGCGGGACGTTTGCTACTAACACTGTTTCAAACAACCGAGCTATCTCGATATAATCGTCTGTGGACCGGTTAGTCATACAAAGCGATTCAAACTCAAACCATACAATACTGTCGGCTAACCTGTGAGACTGAATCTCGCGACCATTTATTACTACTGGCGCATCGGTACTAAAACTCCCTGAAGCGACTGCTTCGCGAAAATATTCATCAAGCACTACATTGGCGCTGGCATCCAGCGGAACATGATAAATCTCTGCATTTTCCAGCGCGCGAAGCCGATAGTCAGTATCTCCACCGAGGAAAACCACCTCCGAATTATTCTTTAACGCTTCTATTGCGGGTAAAAACTGAGCACGCTGCAATCCATCACGATACAGGTCGTCAGGATGTACATTTGATGTAGTGACTATCACCACACCGCGGTTATAAAGCCCTTGAAGCAACCCGCTCATCAACATTGCATCTGTGATGTCATTAATGTGCATTTCATCCAGAACCAGCACCCGGTACTGACTGGCGTAACTCTGCGCCACCAACTCCAGTGGTGATTGCTCGCCTTTTATGCCACGTAACTGCTCATGCACACCCTGCATAAATCGATGAAAATGCAAACGTTTTTTGTTTTCAATGGCAAGCGTATTAAAAAACATATCGCACAGAAGCGTTTTACCTCGACCAACGCCGCCCCAAAGATACAAACCTTTCACGTTTTCTTCTACTTCGGGAGTGGCTGCAGGGCCAAACAGGTGTGCGAAAAAACCTGACGGTTTATTCGGTTCCCGTGTGGGCTGTGGAACCTGCAAGACACTGTTGTGCAGCGCCTGCAGTCTTTCTACGATTTCTGACTGCTTCTGATCCGGTTGTAGTTGCCCTGCGTCAATCGCTGCACGGTAGGCTGCCTCAGGACTGCGATGCTCAATTGGTAACACGTGACAAACCCGGAATATGCATTAGGCGCGAATCATAATAGGTAGTTCAAATACCTACAAATGCTGTAATTTCACCCGGCTCTAAAATATCAAGCAAGTTAATCCAGCCATGCTGGAATATAGCGCCAGGCATCGTTCAACTGGCTATCATGCTGCTTCGAACCAGGATCAATCGTTTCGAGAAGATTCCAGAAATCTACAGAGTGATTCATATGCACTGAATGAGATAACTCGTGAAGAATAACGTGTCTCATCAAATGCTGCGGCAAAAACATCAACTTATAATTCAGACTGAGAGTGCCGCGGGTGGAGTAGCTGCCCCAGCGGGTTTTCTGCGCTCTGACCGTCAGTTTCTGGTAGTTAAGCCCGGTTAAAGCTGACAACTCAGCGGCAATATTTTCACAGTGTGATTTAGCCAGCGTCTTCAGCCATCTCACAAAAAGCGCTGCAAGATTGTCATTGTTAAATCGCTCTGGCAATCCAACTTCTAATTGCTGATCCCGCTGGTGTAGTTGAATGCGCTCTCCAGTGACGTTGACGTAATTGATTTCAAAAGTCACCCCGACACCCGGCAGCTCCACGGAGCTCGGCGGCCAGTCATGTTCAAACTTACACGGTAAGGCCTGGAATTTTTCCAGCTGATTTTTAATCCAGACTTCACGCGATGCCAGTATGTCGGGTATATGCGCCTGATCAAATTGCTCAGGCACCACCACCACCAATCCCTGAGACCGATTCACCTTAAGTGTGACATTTCGAGCTCGGTTGGACACACGCAAGCTATACTCCAGAGTATGAGCCAAAGATCTTTCTCTGTTTTTGGTAACCATACTTATATAGCCCAATGCTCGCGTTAGCGCTCTACATGACGTTAAAATCCGCAATCACTCACCAACAGCATTAGAAGAATCCAATGGATTTACTCGGTACCGCCAGTCTGCTGATGACTGTTACAGCCCTGTTTGCCTACGTCAATTATCGGTTTATTCGATTGCCGATAACGATTGGTGTGATGGTGATTTCGCTGGTTTTCTCTATGCTGCTGGTGCTGCTCTCCAAAGCCGGCCTGACACTCGGCATGGAGTATACGGAAATGCTGCTGTCAGGCGTTGATTTTGACGCAACGTTAATGGAAGGCATGCTGAGCTTCCTGCTGTTTGCCGGCGCCTTGCATATCAACCTTAACGAACTACTCGATAAACAATGGGTAGTTGGCATCCTCGCGTCTGTGGGCGTGGTAACCAGTACTTTTATCGTTGGCATCAGTTCGTACTACATTCTCGGCTGGTTTGATATCAATATGCCGTTTATCTACTGCATGCTGTTCGGCTCTCTGATCGCGCCAACTGATCCGGTAGCAGTCATTGCCATCTTAAAAACTGCAGGGGCCAGTAAATCTCTGGAAACCAAAATCGCCGGCGAATCACTGTTCAACGATGGTATCGCCGTGGTGGTTTTTCTGGTAATTCTTGGCATTGCCGTGGGCGGAGATGGACACGGAGCCGCTCATGCCACCCCACTCAGTGTTGCTAAACTGTTTTTTCAGGAAACCATCGGCGGTGGTGTTTTTGGACTGATCATCGGCTGGATTACCTATCGATTATTGAAAAGTGTCGACAACTATCATGTCGAGGTGCTGCTGACGCTGGCGCTGGTCATGGGAGGTTATGCAGCAGCACGCGCAATGCATATTTCCGGACCCATCGCTATCGTCATTGCTGGCTTGCTGATAGGGAACCACGGCAGACGTTTTGCGATGAGCGACCAGACCAGAGAAAATCTCGACACTTTTTGGGAACTGACTGACGAAATTTTAAACGCCGTATTGTTTATGTTGATTGGTCTGGAAATAATCATATTGAACATCAGCGGTAACCACGTGGCGGCCGGCGTGCTGATGTTCTTTGTTGTGCTGATGGCACGCTTTATCGCAGTGGGTATTCCGGTATCCATTATGAAGTTACGTCAATCGTTCCACCCTCATGTGATCTCTATATTGACGTGGGGAGGGATACGCGGAGGCATCTCGGTGGCACTGGCGCTGTCACTACCTCTGGGACCGGAGCGCAACGTCATTGTTGCGATCACTTATGTTATCGTGATTATGTCTGTTATCTTGCAAGGGCTGAGTATTAAGCACCTGGT
>CALLLY010000419.1 GCA_938008205.1 uncultured Granulosicoccaceae bacterium | reverse complement strand
TCTCCCTGGTGCCACAAAATGCCATCGATGGTGTTTTTACCGATTGCGCTCATGGCTTCTCCCAGGTGTCTTTCCACCTGATTCCAGCCGGAGACGCCTTCGTCCCAGTGAGCAATCCCTCTGCCGCCTTCGGATACCATCACAATACCGATTACCCGGCAACCATTGGCGCGTTTGGCTACTTGCTTGGCAAAATGAAACGCGAAATTATTGTTGGCAATCCCGCCTACACCGGGGTTGCTGTCGTGCCAGCTTTGTGTGAGGCGCGCGATTTTCCAGCCCAGCCCTGCGTTGTTGCGATTAGGATCCACCGTCCAGGCAAACACTCGCGGGTGCGGGAGGTCTGGATTGCGAAACTGCAGCACTTGCCCAAACCTGTTAACAATCGCGGCGACTTCGGTATCCGGACCAATCAGATTGGATTGTCCGGTAGCCAGCACCAGGTCGGTAATCTGCTCGGGGGAATAGGGACCGGCACAGTTTGGATCAGCCTCAAACAATTCTGCAAGCGGTTCACTGCTTTGAACCGTGACTACGGCAGATTCACCGGCAGTCGTTTCGTCTTCTTCACTGCTGTTGCTATTACAACCAGCCATGCCGACTGTGAAAGCCACCACCCAAAGGGCGTGCAACCATCGAGGGGCGTTATTTTTTATTTTTCTGGTCACTTGATTATTTCAGTAAAGTTCACTGATGATTTCATAGTAACTGATGCGGCAACGGTGGTGGGGTGGTTTTACCTGGTTTTAAATGTTGGTTCCGTTATTTTTCGTTTGGACCTGCGATTTTTATCTATTCGTGCGCTCACCAAAAAAAGAGCGATCACGCTACGGTGATCGCCTGAAATTTGCCAGGGGGTGGCAAATAAATGGGTAACAAGCTGGGGGTACGACGCGGGAGTTACGCTTAGTTAGTCATCATTTTCTTGCCGTGCTTGCCACTGCGTTTGTGGGATTTGCGCAATTCTCTGACCTCTTCCATGCCAGCTGTTTCTGCATCTGAAAGTTCACCGTCACCGTTGACGTCAAGCATCACTTGCATTGCACTGCGCTTGGCATCTTTGGCGGCACGTCGTTCCTGTTTAGACAATTCGCCATCTCCATCGCTGTCAAACTGAATCAGCAGCTCTGCGTAGCGAGCATCCTTCATGGCGCGACGTTCAGTTCGCGATAGCTCGCCGTCGTTGTTCGCATCATACTGAGCGAGCTTTTCTGCGCGGCTTTTTTCTCTGGCATCCATGATCTCCTCAGCCGAGATCACACCGTCACCGTTGACATCAGAGAGTTGCAGAGTGTTGGCCTGTGCGCTCGACAATGTCATCGTGCCTGCGATTAGTGCTGCGGTTGCTATGTTGCTAAATTTCATTTTCCTGCCTGTTTAGTTTTTGAGAAATACTAGTATCGGTTGGGAATGTGTAAACAACTTGCAGCAAATACGGAATGATTTGGTATCTCCTAAGTTCAGGCAGATGATGTATCGGGGTGTTCGAACTTATAGCCAAGTCCGTATACCGAGTGGATATACTCAGCTTCCGGATCCATAGTGGCCAGACGCTGGCGAAGTTTTTTAACGTGGCTGTCTATCGTTCGATCACTGACGACGCGGTTGTCAGGGTATATCCGGGTCATCAGTTGGTTGCGATTGTAAATCCGCCCCGGTGTTTCAGCCATGGTCTGCAGTAACTTTAACTCCACTGCAGTTAGCTCGGCTTTGTTGCCGGCAATACTGACGGTCGCTTCATTGGCGTTAATTGAAAACAGGCTATTGTCTATCGAGGCATTGGTGTCTTTACCGCGTCTGAGTACCGCCTTAACACGTGCCACGACTTCTCTTGGGCTATAGGGCTTACAGATATAATCATCAGCGCCAATCTCCAGACCAAGCAGTCGATCAATTTCTTCAACACGTGCCGTTGTCATAATAATGGGCACGTTGGAAGTCTTTCTAATCTCCCTGCAAATTGTCATGCCATCAGTACCGGGGAGCATCAAATCAAGTAACACCAGATCAGCTGCGAGTTCGGGAAGTTTCTCAAGTGCTTCGGAACCATCTTCGATACAGGTGATCTGGTAGCCGGCCTGACTAAGGTAGTCGTTGAGTACGGCAGCGAGTTTCTGTTCGTCTTCTACGATAACAATGTTCAAGACAGTTCCTGTTTTAGAGCGGGAAATTCCAGGGTCAGTGTCAGTCCGCCGGTGTCGGAGTGGCTCGCAGCAATGCTGCCATCGTGGGCTGCAACTATCTTTTGCACGATTGCCAGACCCAGGCCGGAGCCACTGGTTTTGCGGTTGCGCGATTTATCAGCGCGAAACAACGGCTCAAATAGATGCGCAAGGTCGTCTTCACTAACCCCGGGTGAAGAGTCACTCCAGGTCATTAGCACGTTGTTAGCCTTTCTGGATATATCGATGCTCAGTGAGCCGGGCGCGCTGGTATAACGCAGGGTGTTTTGCAGCAAATTGTCCAGCAGCTGGTTGAGCCGTACCTCATCGCCTTGAATACTCGCGTTGTCAAAGTCGAAGTTAGCTCTTATCTGTGCGGCATCGAGGCTGTGTTGATGAGTACCCAAAAAATTCGCAACCAACACGCTCAGATCAACAGTAGACATTCGGTAGTCCAGAGCGCCGATATCAGAGACGGACAGCTGATGCAGATCGTCAATTAATCTGCCAAGCCGAAGTATTTCCGCGTGCAGCGATTGCACGGTGTCAGTATCTGCAGTGCGGATACCATCCTGAATGGCTTCAATTTCACTTTGCAGGACGGCAACCGGGGTTCTTAACTCATGGGATATTTCGGCAATCCATCTTTGCCTTGCTGCTTTGTTTTGTTCCAGGGTTTCCCCCAGTCGATTTATATTGCGCGTCAAATCACCGAATTCATCTTTGCGTTTTGTTGATGCCCGGTAGGCGAAGTCGCCACTACTCAGTGCACCAATCGACTTATTAACTGCCGTAAGTGGTCTGATCAGTCTGGAGGCAAGCAGGACAGAAATCAGTGCACTCAGCAAAGCCATGGCCAGCGCGGCGTAAACAAAATTTCTTTTCTGCTGCCTGGCAAATTCCTGATCGACTCGGCGATTCAACTGACTGTGGCGCATCAGTCCCAGGTAGCCGGCAACCTCATCGTTGGTCGAAATGGGTAACCACTGCATTCGAGCGTGACCGTTCTTTCGCCCGATGATCAGCTGGCGTTCTGCATTTACCAGTGTCAGCCAGGGGAGAGGCCGTTTGCCTTTGCGCGACGGAGATTTTTGTGCGGAAGTCTTTGGGATTGTTTTACCGGCGCCACGTTTTGGAGGTGGAGCAGATACGCCCAATAGCCCCGCACGTTTTTCAACAGAGTGTTTCCTGAGCAGATCACCCCAGTTGCTCTTGTTAAGCCAGTTCCAGTGGCCATTCTCTTTGTGCAGGCTGCTGAGTTCATCAATGAAAGGCTCAAGGCGTTTCTGCTCTACAGAATTTACGTAGTTGATAAATTGCCGCTGGAAGCTAACACTATTCACTGCCAGCATTAGAGCGATCAGAAGTGCGCTTGCAACCAGCAGCACAATAAACAGCTGGTATTTAAGTTTCATGACGACATGGGTGTTCGTTACCCGGGAATGATCTTAAGTATAATGTTGGATTGTGCAGTAATAGTGCAAATGGTGTGGTGGTATTCACACACAGTGATATTGCAGGTTGGCGGTTCGAGACAAAGTGAATTTACGGTGGGTGCTATGGATTGTTTTATCGGTTTTGGTTCGTTGGTCAATACTGCTACGCACAAGTATCAGCCTGTGTCTGCTGTCAGGGTACCTGGCTGGTCGCGAGCGTGGATAAACAATGACTCATACGACCACGCGTTTCTCAGTGTTATTCCGGATCCGCAGAATTCTATTCTGGGTTTATTGGCCGTGGTGCCGGACGGAGACTGGGCCGAGCTTGATGCGCGGGAAGCGGGTTACACCCGCAAGCTGCTTTCAGATTCGGACTGGCAGTTTGAGCAGTTGCATAATGGTGTCAATGCCGCAGCGGCTGTTCCACCCGCGCAGGTGCAAATGTATGTTCATGCCAGTGGTCATTTTGCGCAGCCGCAGAAACCTATTTTGTATTCTTATCTGGAAACCGTTCTGTTCGGTTTCTACCAGATATATGGCGAATCGGGGATCGAAAATTTTCTCTACTCAACTACCGCATGGACTGCTATAAAGGATGACAGGGCAGCGCCGATATACCCGCGTCACGTGCCGCCCACCGGGGCCGCCTCAGGAATCGTAGAGGCAGCTATCGGGACTGTCGTTAAGGCATAAAAATAAATCATAAAATGGTTGACCGGTAATGGCCTCATCGCTATTATGGGCGGCTTGGTTGCACAGCATCTGTGCAACATCAAAGCTCATTAAAAATTTGGTCTAAGTAATTTGTGCGGTGGCTTGATTGTTTGGAATGCGAGAAGCAGAAAAAACGATGAAGCTAACCAAACGAAGAGTAATTCGAATACGTTTGAATTAATCGGGTTTTGGGTTGGGCACTTCATCAAATGTTTTAAGTCTCCGGACTTTAAAAGTATTGAACTGAAGAGTTTGATCCTGGCTCAGATTGAACGCTGGCGGCATGCTTAAGACATGCAAGTCGAACGGTAACGATGGGTGCTTGCATCCAGGCGACGAGTGGCGGACGGGTGAGTACAACTTAGGAATCTGCCTAGTAGCTGGGGATAACTTTAAGAAATTGAAGCTAATACCGAATACGCCCTACGGGGGAAAGCGGGGGATCTTCGGACCTCGCACTATTAGATG
>CALLLY010000418.1 GCA_938008205.1 uncultured Granulosicoccaceae bacterium | reverse complement strand
GCTACCGGTTCCAGTACCAGCGCGAAAGTGTGGTCCCGGTGAACCCCTAACAACACATTGGGATATACCGCGATATATTCTGCACCGGTATCCCACTTATCACTCAGCCCGTCGAAGTCCGGAAATACATGGTCGTTGTCGCCGCGCAGCTGACGGTAAACGAGTGTGCCTTGTCCGGAGTACTGGCCGGGCTCTTCGATATGATAGTGGTCTTCCAGCTTAGAGTAAGTGTTAAGACCCGGGTGAATCCATGGCAGGTGATAACTTTCGCAGTAGTTCTCTACAGCGAGTTTCCAGTTGGTGTCGACTTCAAGTTTGAAGGAGGCCTTGTCACCGCCATGATGGGTGGGTATTTCAAACTCTTTCCATCGATCCAGCAGGTTGGCGTGGACCTCTTCAAAAGGTTTTGCATTGCCATCGATATTCACGAAAACCACATCCTGCCACACGTAAGAACGAATGGTAAAAAGGCTGAGCTCTTCGCGCACAATATCTTCGTGAGTGTTGTGTCCCGGACCACCAACGTGCGGTGTTGCCCGCAGTTCACCTTTAAGTGAATAGCACCAGCAGTGGTAAGGGCAGCGAATGGTGCCGCGTACACGCTTGGGTTCTTCTACGAGGATCATTCCGCGGTGGCGACAGGTGTTTTGAAATACGTTCAGGTTGCTATCTTCATCGCGCACCAGCAGCAGCGGCATGCCAAGAAAGTTGATGGGTTTGGTGTCACCGGGTTCTGGTACATCTTTGCCAAAGCCAACGCCGGCCCAGTTCGCAAAGAGCACGTGCTTGCGTTCTTCCGCAAACATCTGCGGGTCGGTGTAGTGTTCGTTAGGCAGGCCTTTGGCTACGGATACCGGTTCGAGAACATCTGCCAGTGAACTGCCAGATTCGTTGGTCAATGACGTGGGTTTGTTCATTCGGCTGCTCCGGTGATTCGACTTGTACAATAAATAGTTTGTGTTGTTTGCTCAATGCCTGAAAAATTCTGTTTAAGGTGAATTCAGTTCATCCGAAACAGTCGATGCCTGTGTTGTGATCCAGTGTTTCAATGACTGCAGGTTGTCATCCGCCGCAAGCTGGTCGTTGTACGATAAAAAGAAAGAGGTGGGTGCCGGAATCGAAAATGCGTCCAGGCTCACCAGCGAACCATTGTCCAGTAGCGGTGAGACCAGGTGTTTCCAGCCCAGTACCATGCCTGCTTCGTCCTGCGCTGCCTGCAATGCGATCATGTAATTGTTCACTTTGATACCGCGCCTGAGTGCTCCGCTGTAACCCAGTTCGGCAAACCATGTTGCCCAGCTGGTCCAGCGTTTGTCCGGCGCGTCCAGATGAATTAGCGGCAGCGCGGCAAGCTCTTCAAGCGTGGTCGGAGTGGTGTCTTTTGCCAGCTTTGCAGAGCACACAGGCACCAGCTGATCCCTGAAAAGCGGAGCATTGGCAAAGCCGGGGTGATTAAAGGGGCCATAACTGATGACCAGATCCGGCACCTTAGCGCCGAACTCCAGCGTATCAGACACAATCTGATTCACCTTTTGTTCAGGATGTGAGCGCCAGTAGCGAAGAATTGAGGGCGTTAGCCACAGGGAAGACATGGCAGTCGTCGCACCTACCGTCACGCCGGAATTTTCCGGCTGTTCACGTAGCGTTTGTAAAACCCCCGAGATATCAAAAAATGCCGCAGCCATTCGCTCGGCAAGACGCTCACCGGCGTCGGTCAGTTCCACGCCGCGATGCACCCGGTTGAAAAGAACAATATTCAACTCAGTCTCAAGCGACTTAACCTGGTGGCTGACCGCCCCCGGGGTGACACCAAGCTCAGTGGCGGCAGCCTTAAAGCTCAGGTGCCGCGCTGCACACTCGAACGCAGCCAGCGAAGTAAGAGGAGGCAGGTTGTAGTAGTGGCGCGACATGTCTGCAGAGGAACGGTCTGTAGTAAAGCAAGCTCGCAACATAACCGAATTGCAGCCTCTGTGGTAGCACGGTTATTACTCCCGTGCACCGAAGCAAATAACGCAAGAGGAGGAACCCCTCCTATACTGCCGAAAGAAAGCAAGCATGTAGCGTGGCACGATTTCACTGGCATCTGTTTTGTTTTTTGAAAACACCTGTAGTCGGGTCAAAGCACCAGGGATGGTGCGTGAGCGCTGCTTGCACAGGGATGTGCAATTAGCGCGGCCCGATGGAGGGTGATTTCAAAAAATGGCGCAGCCACCCGTAGGGCAAACCAGTAGCGTAAAACGTTTTTATTTACTTTTGGCGCTTTTCCAAAAGTGAATCGTAGGGGCCATGGCAAGGCAATCGACATAAACCATGGATGGCATGCCCCATCGGCTCGTCGGCTGAGCGCAGCGAAAAGACCAAATGCTGAGCGCTTGCACCAAGAGGAGAAACGCCTCTTATGGTGGAAGAAAGCAACGAGCGTGGCACGATCTAAGTAGCATCTGTTTTGTTTTTTGACATCACCTGGAGTCGGGTCTAAGCGCCAGGACGGCGCGTGAGCGCTGTTTGCACAGGGATGTGCTATCAGCGCGGCCCGATGGAGGGTGATTTTCAAAAAATGGCGCAGCCACCCGTAGGGCAAAATAGTAGCGTAAAGCGTTTTTGTTTACTTTTGGCGCTTTTCCAAAAGTGAATCGTAGTGCCATGGAATGGCAATCGAAAAACCGCCATGGATGGCGCACCCC
>CALLLY010000417.1 GCA_938008205.1 uncultured Granulosicoccaceae bacterium | reverse complement strand
GAACTGTTGAAAAGGATCAGCGCAAGAAGAAGGCTGCCTATAGAGATCTGTTTAATCGAATTGCTTATCACTAACTAATTTCCTTATTGTCCAGACATCAACTGACCACAGCGAGAAATATGGACATGTCTTGGTTAAGATTCAACGACAGCTCCCAGCTGTCGTCTGGAAGCTAATATTCGATAAGTTGATAGGGCACTAGCCTGGATAATTCACGAGGCGACAACCTGAATAAGAGAAAACGCTATAAAGAAAGGGTGAAATACCTAAATTTTGTATGACTGGAGATTAACAGTGTGTCTATTCACCATCAGGAACAATATTGCGTCACATCTCGGCAAATCGGGCTCGGCACGTGGCGGGCCACGTTTCTCACCCGATTTTCCGACCTGTTTAGCACTATTGCCCCTGACTGGCGAATCCTCATGAATAATCCAGGCTAGAACTCGAATTATAGTGTGAATAGAGATAAATAGCGTAGGTAATATTACCCGTGGATCAAAATTGACTTCGATCCTGATAAAAAGTAACCGGTCGTACACTTGCATGGACGCTCGCATTTTTGAAACAAGAAGGTGCAGCCAGAGAAAGTGTGTGTTAGACCGGTGCTCCAGGATGCGCAATCAGGGCTGTGGCGGATGGTGCGCTGGTGGTCACCCTTAAATTTCTGATTCGACGCTGAAAAATCACTTAGACAACTCCGTTGTTGGCAGCAACCCGATCGGCGTGTTGTACTACTTGGTGGTGAATTGACTGTCCTTGTAAACATTCCCCGCGGTGATGTTGGATTGAATTCAGGTGATAGGTAAGTGCCGGCAACTTCAATTATGTCTCTTGGCCCTGATTCGATCCCTGATGGAGGATCGACGAGAGTCATCTTGACATAGCTTGATTTTATAATACCGGCACTTACACATTTCCCTAACTGCGAGTCACTAAACGAGCTTACTGTCTGATTTCCTGTAAAGTGGGTACTGGCACGAAGTAATCAGACGGATCAGTTATCTGGTACTGTCCGGCTTCTCTAAGTCGGTGCCGTGTACCGGTTTGACCGAAAGTGCAATTTCTGTCTTTCTGCAAGCATTCTTCCACCCAGCTCGTCATTACATCTTCATGCCACCCGGCCATCCAGTCGCCGTGAAGACTCCCTCCTGGATTTCCGCTGAATGTCATGGTGCCTCCATTCATGGACATATCGGATGATAAATACCAGTCATCAGTTGTCGTAACACCATCCAGAGACCAATAGATCAGGAACCCGAGTTGCGGCATGCGAGATCTGTAGTCTGCGGGGCACTTTCCATCCACATCAACCTGACGTACGTATGTCCATGCGGTTCGATCAGTTGCTTCGTTTTCTTCCCCGGTTTCCAGGTCAGCATCATTGCCAGTCCAGCACTGCGGAAAATATATGGTTGCATTGATCTCAACGTCATCATCTATAACGCTATCCGGGGGTAGTACCTCTCCTTCTTGCAAGTTCTCTGCTACCTTGGCACGGGCAAGCTCCATACATACATCTCTGCTCGGTATACGGTTGAATTTCTCTAACACACTTCCGCTTTTTCCACATGACCAAAACACAAATGGTGAAGTCTCAGAGCCACGCGCAGCCCCCATTAGGTCAAGATCAACACCTCCTGGATCACCGTTGTCCGGGGCAGCACCGTTACCGGAAATCAACTCCAAACCTTGTGGCATCTCGACTACATTAACCGTATCGTGATCGAATGCATCTCCATCAAAGTCGGTGTCTCCTCCATTGGGAAGGGCGGCCCCTGTGTCACGGTTGTGCGTACAGTGGGGAAGTGCTGCTATAGGATTATCGCAAACGGTGCGTGTTTTGTAGTATGCAATAAATTCTTTCGGCAATACTGCTGTTCTCATATTCATGCCTTTCATCATTGCAGGAACCCAATAGGCAGATCTATTAAGTGCAAATCCATCACAGGTTCCACCACCTTGAGCAGTCAATGAAGTTGCATCGATGGTGTTGTGATTAGCGTCTGTGTTGCCGAAATACATGTGCAGGTGTGCTGGCGCATTGCGCTCACCAGGGTAGACGATAGCGTCTTCGAAGTTAAAGTGCGACCACTGACATCCAACGCGGAAATTCCCGAACCCGTCCTCCTCACCTGCTGGTTGTGTGGCGTACCAGTTATCAGCGTGCCAGGTGCTATCAGGATTGCTGTCTGTGAGGCCAGGCTGCTCAACTGCAGTTAGCTGTCTGGTGACTAATGTGTTTGTTTCGTCGAGGACCTGGTCGTTGTGTATTCCATCGAAAGGGGTGCTCTGGAAATGCGCAAATTCGACCTGGCGATAAACCGCGTCATTGACAGGCAGTGCGGCGATCTCACCGCTATCGGTTGCGACAGTTAAATCTGTTCTTGCACCATCATTACTCCAGTTATATATCCAGTAAAGAGCTGGTTCCAATGGGCCACAGGAAGCCATACTTCCTTCACCGCAGGGTTTGGAATAGTCAGAACGGCTTTGCACCATCCACGAGCATTGTTCGTTCAGTATTATGGTCTGCTCATCCAGGTAAGGGGTAAAGCCGGCACAAACGTTACTGGGAGCTTCAACGGTTAAATCTGTTCGTGTACCGTTATTAGTCCAGTTATATACCCAGTAGAGAGCTGGTTCCAATGGGCCACAGGAGGCCATACTTCCTTCACCACAGGGTTTAGAGTAGTCAGAACGGCTTTGCACCATCCATGAGCATTGTTCGTCCAGTATTATAGTCTGACCGTCCAGATAGGGTGTAACACCCGCACACACGTTAGCTGGAGCTTCAACGGTAAGATCGGTGCGTGCACCGTCATTAGTCCAGTTATATACCCAGTAAAGAGCAGGGTCCAATGGACCGCAAGAGGCCATGTTTCCTTCGCCGCATGGTTTTGAATAGTCAGTACGGCTTTGCACCATCCATGAACATTGCTCGTCCAATATAATCGTTTGCTCATCCAGATAAGGAGTCACACTTGAACAAACATTCGGTGTGTAGGTTACATATTTTCGTGCTGACCACTGACCAGCACCACCAGTATTGTGTGCCCTTACGAGAAAGAATGTCCTGTCCGATGTTCCCTCAAGGCTTGCGCTGGCAGGTGGTGTAATAAAGCAGTTGCCAGATGTGTCGCAGACATCATCTGGCTGATATCGAGTATTAGTTATGGTTGTGGAATTGGTGATGTCGCGTATGTACAACTGGTACTGAGTGGCTCTCTCCACAGCTGAAAATGTATAGGCAGGAAGTTCAGTATTAATTTGGCCCGTGGGTGCAACAGTGGTGACCCTGCCAGGGACTTCATCTACGTATCCAAACCGTCCGTAAGCTGACCATGCTGCCCAACCAGCCGCATCCCTTGATCTGACTCTAAAGAAATGGTTGGTACTAAAGTTAAGATCGGTGTTTATTCTTACTGAGCACACTCCACTGCTACACACATCTGCACGATTGTAATTTTGCAGATGAACGGTTGTTCGGAGAACACGATCATAGACTCTGAGTTTAAATATCGTCGCATCAGGCTGATCTGCCCACCGAAACTCTGGTTGTTCAGTTAATTTCACCTTTTCTATGGGTGAGATCAACGTGGCTACGTCTGGAGCCGCGCTGGCTAAGCTGCTTGCCAGACAGAGCAAAAGCATGCTCGCCGGTTTCGCGTATTTCAGGTACGTCATCATACAGTCCTCTTGGAATAGTGATGGGAAATAAATCCCGTTGCACTATAGGCTGAGATCAGTGGGCGATGATGTTAAGTTTTGTGTCTTACGGAACAGGTTTGTTTTCGCAGACTTGACCAAAGAAAAAGAGGAAAAAAACCAATTAGGTGTGGAATGTCGAAAATTGCTCGAGGGAGAAATTTTCGTGAGGTTCATGGTTAAAAAAAATGTTGAAGGTCGAATGCAGATTTTCGAATAGTTGAAATATCCAGGGCCTGGTGTGTCACTTACTTTTTTGTTCTGTCAGTAAAGCGCTGGCGAGAGTTGTTTTTGAAATCCGCACTTAATATTTTGAAGGCAGGTGATTGGTAGTATTGATTTACACGGGAACGATAGGATGTCGTAAATATTAGCTTGATGGACAGATGAAAT
>CALLLY010000416.1 GCA_938008205.1 uncultured Granulosicoccaceae bacterium | reverse complement strand
GGGTGCTTATCCGTCTTCTGATAAGCAATTTATCGGCATGCTCGGTATGCACGGCACCTACGAAGCCAACCTCGCTATGCACAACTGTGATGTGCTGTTGGCCGTGGGTGCAAGATTCGATGATCGAGTCACCGGAGAGATAGCGCACTTTTGTCCTGATGCCAAAATTATCCATATCGATATTGATCCGGCATCCATTTCGAAAAATGTCAGTGTTGACGTGCCCATCGTTGGTGATGTTAAAAAAGTACTGGCTCGAATGCTTGAGCTACTGGCAGAAGACAGCCGTCGTGCCAACCCGGAAGATATCGCCACCTGGTGGAAGCAGATTGGTGCGTGGCAGGATAAAAAGAGCCTTGCCTATGAAAAGAGCAACAGCGTTATCAAGCCGCAGGCAGTTGTCGAGAAATTGTGGGAAGTTACCAATGGCGATGCGTACGTCACTTCAGATGTCGGTCAGCACCAGATGTGGGCTGCGCAATATTATGGCTTTAACAAACCACGTCGCTGGATCAACTCCGGCGGGCTCGGCACCATGGGTTTCGGCTTACCGGCAGCACTCGGCGTAAAGATGGCCTACCCGGATGCCGAGGTTGCGTGTGTTACCGGTGAAGCCAGTATTCAGATGTGCCTGCAAGAGCTTTCCACAGCAATGCAATACCACTTGCCGGTTAAAATCATCAATCTGAATAACCGCTATCTCGGCATGGTACGTCAGTGGCAGGAGTTTCAGTACGAGGGCCGTTACTCAAGTTCTTACGTTGATGCACTGCCGGACTTCGTTAAGCTTGCCGAGTCATACAACCACGTGGGTATGAAGATCGAAAGCCCGGGTGATGTTGATGGCGCGATGCGTGAGGCCTTTGCGATGAAAGACAGACTGGTGTTTATGGATTTCATCACCGACGACACTGAAAACGTCTATCCAATGATTGAGGCCGGTAAGGGTCATCAGGAAATGCGCATGCATCCTAAAGCAGGAGAGCTCGCATGATAAAAGAAAACCGACACATCATCGCTTTGCTGCTTGAAAATGAATCCGGGGCGTTATCACGGGTAGCCGGGTTGTTCAGTATGCGCGGCTACAACATCGAGTCACTTACGGTCGCCCCGACCAATGACCCTACGCTGTCACGAGCTACGGTGGTAACCCGAGGTGATGATCGCACCATCGAGCAAATCACCAAGCAGCTGAATAAGCTGGTGGATATCGTGCGTCTGGTTGACCTGACCGAGGCCGCTCACGTAGAACGCGAGATGATGCTGATCAAAGTGCGTGCAACCGGGACTCAACGCGAAGAGATCAAGCGTCTAACAGATATTTTTCGAAGCAAGATTATTGATGTTACCGAATCTACCTACATAATGGAGGTAACCGGCGACAGCGACAAACTCGACGCATTCGTGAAAAGCGTAGGCGATGACTCTATACTGGAAGTTGTCAGATCCGGAGTGACCGGCATTGCTCGTGGTGAAAGAGGCCTGAAGGTCTAACACAACGATGGTCAATTGAGGTTGCCGCGTTACATCGGTAGCGCGGCAGCAGCAACCGAGTTGCCGGAAAGTTTGATCGGCTGTTGCACCGTTGCAGGTGTCAGCCATCTATAAAAAATCTACTGCTCACTGCGAGCGCAATTGGTTAGTCAGAGCAGTGTGACAACCCAGGGCAACGATGAACGATCAGAAAAGCCAACCTCTTGATGTTCCTCCGGCAACCGGCAGTGGCGGGTCAGCCCCTGATCCAACATTAAAGGGCACACCACACAAAGGTGCGCCGAATAACGGGGGGCCGAAAAAACGTAGCAGAAGTATTTACCTGCTGCCAAATCTGTTTACCACAGCAGCGCTATTTGCCGGCTTTTATGCAGTAATAGCTGCCATCAACAACCATTTTGATGACGCGGCAATTGCAGTGCTGGTCGCAATGGTGCTTGATGGTCTGGACGGACGCATTGCCCGCATGACCAATACCTCCAGTGAGTTTGGTGCAGAGTACGACAGTATGTCTGACATGGTGTCCTTTGGTGTCGCACCTTCACTGATTATGTACGAATGGTCGCTAGGGAATATTGCCCGTCAGGGCTTCGGGCAACTGGGCTGGGTTGCTGCATTTTTGTTTGCTGCCTGTGCCGCCTTACGATTGGCCAGGTTCAATGTACAGATTGGTTCGGTAGATAAAAAATTCTTTATCGGTCTGGCAAGTCCGGCCGCGGCGGCACTGATAGTTTGCACGGTGTGGGTATTTCACGATGCCGGATATACCGGCAGCCAAATGACAGTGCTTTCACTGATTGTGACTGTTGCAGGCGCGCTGCTCATGGTCAGTAACTTCAGGTACTACAGTTTTAAAGAAATCGGTGCTACTCACCGCGTACCGTTTTTTATGTTGCTCGGGCTGGTGTTTCTATTTGTATTTACCTCTCTCGATCCACCAAAAGTATTGTTTACCGGGTTTGTACTTTACGCGTTCTCCGGGCCGGTATTTGAAGCGTGGCGATGGAAGCTGCGTAAAAACAAACAACGCAGCTAATGCACGACGATTTATCAAAGCAATATCTCAAAGCCATGGGGGTAACCGTCTGGGAGCCTCGAGTGCTCGATAGTGCTGATACTTCGGCAGACGGGGTGCCATTGCAGCCACCAGCGCAACCACCGGTGCCATCACCAGCCCAGCCACCAATAACAGAAACTGCCACTGCCGCAGAGTCACCGGTAAAACCCTCGTTGCCGGTTGCAGTCAGCTCTGCCACTCAGGACTATCTTAGTGCCCTGGGGAATACTCCGGTATCACTCACGCAGACGGGGCAGGGTGATTTACTTCTGGTGCTCGAGCCACCGCTGCTCAGCGCTGAAGATACGTCATTGCTTACCGCCATGCTCAAAGCAATTAACTACGATATCAGCCAGCAAAGCCTGGCCTGCATGGATCTTACTGCCACTGAAACACTGAGTGCAGTGCTGCCAATGATCAAACCGAAGTTGGTAATCATCATGGCGGTTCACAATGGCAATGCTGCATTGCTGGATAACCATCGTGCAGGCGTGCATCGTGCAGAATGGTCAACCGTGCCGCTTGCCATCACTATACATCCGAAAGAACTGATCGCCGATGCAGCCAACAAACGCCCGGCGTGGGAAGACCTCAAGCAGGTTAAAGCTCACCTGGATGCCTAGAAATTTTGTATTGACCTGCCCATCTCAATACACTTTATCTCCCAAACGACTTACTGGTACTTATTGGATACCGATCCATGAGTTCAACCGATTCTATTGAGTATCAACTGCGTGCAATGACGCAGCAGGATCTCCCCGAAGTTCTGCGAATTGAGCGTGCCAGTCATCCACTGCCGTGGTCTGAAAAAATTTTGTCCGACTGCATTGAAGTTGGCTATCACACCCTGGTTGTTGAATCTGAAGCGCGATTGCACGGTTTTGTGATTTTCAGTTGTGCTGCCGGCGAGTCGCATATTCTGAATATTTGTGTTGCCCCGGAAAATCGCAGGGGCGGTATTGCCAGTGTGTTAATGGAGCAGGCAATTGCCACTGTGCTGCTGCAAGGGGCGAGTGTGATGTTTCTGGAGGCCAGAGTGTCTAATAAGGCTGCCATCCACCTGTACGAAAAGCTCGGATTTATCGAAACCGGGCGCCGCGAAAATTACTATAATGTGGCAGGCGCCGGCCATCTCAGAGAAGACGCCGTTCTAATGGCTAAAGAACTCACTGTGTAACCGGCAAGCAGATCAAGCTCATTTTAATTACCCTCTGGGGCGATAGTACTCATAATGGCTGAAGCCAGACTCATAGAAGAGATCAAAAACCGTAGAACGTTTGCGATTATCTCCCACCCCGATGCCGGTAAAACCACGCTGACGGAAAAACTGTTGTTGTTCGGTGGTGCGATCAATCTTGCCGGTACGGTCAAGGGACGCAAGGCGGCACGGCATGCCACCTCAGACTGGATGACCATGGAGCAGGAACGCGGTATTTCCGTCACTTCATCCGTGATGCAATTTCCGTATAAAGACCGAATCGTCAACTTGCTCGATACACCGGGCCATGAAGACTTCTCCGAAGATACCTACCGCACGCTAACGGCGGTGGACTCCGCGCTAATGGTGATCGATGTTGCCAAGGGTGTTGAGTCCCGCACCGAAAAACTGATGGAAGTCTGTCGCCTGCGCACCACACCGGTGATGACGTTCATCAACAAGCTCGATCGCGAAGGTCGCGACCCTATCGATCTCATGGACGAAGTCGAGCAAATGCTTGGCATACGCTGCGCACCAGTTACCTGGCCAATCGGCATGGGTAAGCGACTGAAAGGCGTCTATCATCTCAGAACTAACGTTGTGCATTTTTTCTCGGCAACGCATGGTGGCAAAGTGCAAGAGGGAGAAGTGGTAGAAGGCCTGGATAACCCCAAGCTGGACGAGATCATTGGCGAAGCCATGGCCAGCGAGCTGCGCGAAGAACTCGAACTGGTGCAGGGCGCGAGTAACCCGTTTGATCTGGAACAGTATCTTGCCGGTGAGCTGACGCCTGTTTACTTTGGCTCCGCTGTCAACAACTTTGGCGTGGCCGAGTTACTTGACGACTTTGTCGACTTTGCACCGCCACCGCAGCCGCGTGAAACGATAACTCGAGTGGTAGAACCCACCGAAGAAAAATTCACCGGGTTTGTATTTAAAATACAGGCGAACATGGATCCACAGCATCGCGATCGAATTGCGTTCTTGCGTATATGCTCCGGCAAATATGATAAAGGCATGAAAGCCAAACATGTACGTATTGGCAAGGATATCAAATTCTCGGATGCTCTGACTTTCTTTGCCAGTGATCGCGGCAGTCTTGACGAAGCCTTCAGTGGTGACATCATCGGTTTGCATAATCATGGCACCATTCGCATTGGCGATACATTTACCATGAACGAAGAGCTGATGTTCACCGGCATACCTAACTTCGCACCAGAACTGTTTCGACGGGCCGTGCTAAAAGATCCGTTAAAGATGAAGGCGCTTCAGAAGGGGCTTGGTCAGCTGTGCGAAGAGGGTGCAACTCAGCTGTTTAAACCGATTAACAACAACGATTTGATTCTTGGTGCGGTCGGTGTGCTGCAATTCGAAGTGGTGGCACAGCGTCTCAAAGATGAGTACAAAGTTGAGTGTCAGTTCGAGCAGGTCAATGTGCAGCAGGCCCGCTGGATCAAGCTTGATGATGATAAAATGTTGCGGGAATTTAAAACCAAGGCTGCTGCAAATCTTTCCATCGATCATGCAGACGAACTGGTTTATCTGGCACCAACACGCGTCAAT
>CALLLY010000415.1 GCA_938008205.1 uncultured Granulosicoccaceae bacterium | reverse complement strand
TGGTAAAACGCAGAAAGGCATATTGAACGGAGCACCCATGTCACTTCAATCTGAGCAGGCTCGACTTTTCAAATCTTTGCACCAGGCTGGAGATCCGCTGGTACTGTTTAATATCTGGGATGCCGGCAGTGCCAAAGCCGTCGCGCAATCTGGTGCTAAGGCTATCGCTACAGGGAGTGCGCCTGTCGCCATGGCCAACGGCTACCCGGACGGCGAGGTATTCTCACTGGACGATGCACTGACAGTTGCTCAGCGTATTATCAAATCTATCGATATTCCACTCACTATGGATCTGGAAGGCGGTTATGGTTCAGCACCGGAACAGGTAGCGCATACTGTGTCTAAAGCGATGGAGATTGGTGTTGTCGGATTTAATTTTGAGGATCAGGTCGTCGGTGGGGAAGGGTTGTACCCGGTAGATAAACAGGTTACCCGCATTAAAGCTGCTCGAACCGCGGCAGACGCCAATGATGTTGGCGGTTTTCTTAACGCCCGAACCGACATTTTCCTTAAAGCCAAACCGGATACTCATACCGATGCCATGGTTGACGAGGCGATTGAACGTGCCAGCGCGTACGAGCAGGCAGGCGCTGACGGGTTCTTCGCTCCCGGTATGGTAAACAAACAGCAGATCGAACGTTTATGTCAGGCGGTATCGCTTCCAGTAAATCTGATCGTGCTTGCCCACACACCGAGTCAACAAGAGTTTACCGAGCTTGGTGCCTCTCGTATCAGTTATGGACCAACTCCTTACAGAGGTATGCTCAAATGGCTGAAAGAGCAGGCAGAAGTGGCACACTCCGCACCTTAAAGCCAGTTCAAGCGTTGAACTAACAGTTTACTTTTTAGCGACCGCTTTCTTTTTGGTGGCGCGTTTTTTTGTGGCACTCTTTTTCACCACTCGCTTCTTGCTGGTCATCTTCTTTGGTGTTTTGCTGCCGGAGAAAAAACGTTGCAGGTATTTACCGGTCACCGACGATGGATTCGATGCGATGTCTTCCGGCGTGCCGGTGGCCACGATTTGCCCGCCACCGTCGCCGCCATCAGGCCCCAGATCAACGATCCAGTCACTGGCCTTTATGACATCGAGATTGTGTTCAATCACAACAATAGTGTTGCCGCGATTTCGCAAGCTATGCAGGACCTTTAACAGCTGGTTGATATCGTAGAAGTGTAGTCCGGTAGTAGGTTCGTCAAGAATATAAAGCGTCTGACCGGTATCGCGCTTTGATAACTCGCGTGACAGCTTAATACGCTGTGCTTCGCCACCGGAGAGAGTAGTGGCCGATTGTCCAAGTGTGATGTAGGAAAGACCAACGTCCTGCAGTGTGGTGAGTTTTTTAGCGATAGACGGCACAGGCTGGAAGAACTCACAGGCTTCTTCTACCGTCATATCGAGGACTTCGGAGATATCTTTACCCTTGTATTTAATATCAAGGGTTTCTCTGCCGTAGCGCTTGCCGTCACACACGTCACACATGACATAGACGTCAGGCAGGAAGTGCATCTCCACTCGTATCAGACCATCGCCCTGGCAGGCTTCGCAACGGCCGCCCTTTACGTTAAAGCTAAAGCGTCCCGGTTGGTAGCCGCGAGATCTCGCTTCCTGGGTTGAAGAAAAAAGGTCACGAACCAGTGAGAAAATACCCACGTAGGTAGCCGGGTTTGATCGAGGGGTCCGACCAATTGGACTTTGATCAATTTCGACAATCCGATCTATGTTCTCCAGACCGTTAACTGACTTTACCGGCGCTGGTTGTGTACTGGCACGATTGAGTTGTTGAGCCGCATACCGATACAACGTGTCATTAATCAACGTAGATTTACCGGATCCGGATACGCCGGTGATACATGTGAACAGTCCAATAGGGATATCAACGCTAACGTTTTTCAGGTTGTTTCCAGTGGCCTGGTTAATAGTCAGTTGTTTTTCACGGTCTACTGGAGTGCGCGCTGGTATCTCTATGAGCTTGCGGCCGGAAAGATAATCTGCAGTTAGTGAATTTTTATTTTTGATTAGTTGATCAGGGGTACCCATAGCGACTACTTCACCCCCGGCTTGTCCGGCTCCCGGGCCGATATCAACGACAAAGTCGGCCTTCCTGATGGCGTCTTCGTCGTGTTCTACCACCAGAACGGTGTTGCCCAGATCGCGAAGGTAGGTCAGTGTGTCGAGCAGTTTATCGTTGTCTCTTTGGTGTAAGCCTATCGATGGTTCATCCAGTACATATAGAACTCCCATAAGACCGGCACCGATCTGACTGGCCAGTCGAATACGTTGCGACTCTCCACCCGACAGGGTATTTGCGCGCCTGTCGAGTGACAGATAGTTCAGCCCCACGTTTATCAAAAACTGCAGACGCTGGTTAATTTCGATGAGAATTTTCTCACCAATTTCGAGCTTGTTGCCGTCTAACTTGAGGTTGTCAATGAGTTGTTTGGTGTCATAAATAGACAGTGCAGAGACTTTATCTATCGGTGTATTGTCTACAAATACACTGCGTGCAGTCTGGTTGAGTCTTGATCCATGGCAACTGTTGCACGGTCTGTTGGAAAGATATTTAGCAATTTCGTTTCGAACACCGCTCGACTCTGTTTGTTTATAACGACGTTGCAGTGTATTCAATACTCCTTCGAAAGAGTGTTTGCGATTACGTGTGCGGCCTTTGTTGGTTTTATGTTTGAATTGAATGGCTTTGCCACCGCTACCCTGCAGAATAATCTTCCGGTGTTCCTCAGATAATTTGTTGAACGGGGTGTTCACATCAAATTCATAGTGGGCGGCCAGTGATTCCATAATCTGGAAAAAGAAAGAGTTGCGTTTGTCCCAGCCGCGTATTGCACCTTCTGCCAGACTTTTCTCCGGCGTGATCAGTTTTTCCTCGTCGATAAACTGATCGCCGCCGAGCCCGTCGCAAACGTCGCACGCACCTTGCGGACTGTTGAATGAAAACAGACGCGGGGATAACTCCGGAACAGAGTGATCGCACATCGGGCAGGAATATCGATTAGAAAATAGCCTTTCCTTAAAGGCTTTGTCGTCGGCGTTAAGCGGTGCCACAATGGCGATACCGTCGGCCAGTGTCAGGCTGGTTTCCAGTGATTCTGCCAGGCGCAGTCGTAAATCCTCTTTAATACTGAAGCGATCAACCACTACTTCGATGGTGTGCTTCTTTCTGGCATCCAGCGTAATACTCTCATCCAGTGGATGTACCTCACCATCAATCCGAACACGCAGGAAACCTTTGGCGCGAAGCTCGGTCAGCTGCTGGCTATGTTCGCCCTTGCGTTCTGATACGATTGGCGCGAGCAACATCACCTTACTGCCTGCCGGAATAGACATGATTTGATCGACCATCTGCGACACGGTTTGAGCATTCAGATCGATGTTGTGTTGCGGACATCTTGGAGTGCCGACGCGGGCGTAGAGTAATCGCAGGTAGTCGTGTATCTCGGTGATGGTACCAACCGTTGAGCGTGGATTATGGCTGGTAGATTTCTGTTCGATAGCAATCGCCGGTGACAACCCCTCTATGGTGTCGACATCCGGTTTATCCATTACTGAAAGAAACTGTCGTGCGTAAGTAGACAGCGACTCCACGTAACGTCTTTGCCCTTCAGCAAAGATCGTATCGAATGCCAGTGATGATTTTCCTGATCCTGATAACCCGGTGATTACAATCAGCTTGTCTCGGGGTAAATCAATATCGATGTTTTTCAGATTGTGCGTGCGTGCGCCACGTATCCGGATCGTATCCATGCGGAAATGCCGTTGGTTAGTACGAGAGGGTTGGGGTAGTGAGGTGGCAGATTTCAAGCAGCGCAGAAGCTGCGTTTTAACCTGCTATCCGCTACTATACCCGATCTGTTTAGTCTCAGTATCACCCGCACATCCGCGCCATCTGGCAGCAGTTTGTTGATGGCACATCAGGAAAATTATTGGCCGCATTTAATTCTCTGGAAAGGCGCGCTGCAGCGTCATTAAGCCTGGTTTATGCAACCCGCATGATGGGGTTGTTTCTGTTGCTGCCGGTGATGAGTATCCTCGGGCAGGAACTGCATGGTGCTACCCCATTGTTGATTGGTGTGGCGCTGGGAATCTATGGGCTGTTTCAGGCTGTACTGCAGATCCCGTTCGGTATGATGTCAGATCGTTTTGGTCGCAAACGCGTTATCTATGCAGGGCTGGCGCTACTGGTAATCGGCAGTGTGGTGGCGGCGATGTCAGAATCAATCTGGGGAGTGATCGTCGGGCGTGCTCTGCAGGGCGCCGGAGCAATCTCAGCCGCAGTTATGGCTCTGGCGGCAGACCTGTCACGCGATGATCAGCGCACGAAAATGATGGCAATTATTGGTGCATCGATTGGTCTGTCCTTTGTTTTGTCGATTATGCTGGGCCCGGTGTTGATGAGCTGGCTGGGATTAAGTGGCATTTTTGTCGCCATCGCGACCACAGGTTTGTTGTCGGCATTACTGGTTCGGTTTACGGTGCCGGATCTGCCCGATGCAAACCGATTGCACAACCGGGATTTTTCAGCGGATGTCCATCAGTTGGGCAGGGTGATCAAAAACCCGGAGCTATTGCGGCTCGATATCGGTATTTTGCTATTACATCTGCTGATCACGGCGACCTTTGTCTGTGTGCCGCTGGGCTTGCTGGAGCGTGGCATAGCACCGGACACTCACTGGAAGGTTTATTTATCAGCGTGCCTGTTTTCACTGCTGATCATGATTCCGCTGATCGGACTGAGTGAAAAGGGGGTTAAAAGAGTCCTCGTGATATCGATTATCGGCTTGGCGTTTGCGGAAGTTTTTATCGGATTAACGGGTCAGAACTGGTGGCTGATCGTGTTGTCTATCGGGATCTTTTTTGGATTTTTGAATGTTCTGGAATCAATGTTACCGACACTGGTCTCTCGCATCGCGCCCGTCGCCTGTCGTGGCAGCGCAATGGGTGTTTATTCAAGTAGTCAGTTTCTTGGGGCCTTCATTGGCGGGGTTGCCGGTGGCTGGATGGTAGGTGTAATCGGTGTGGCAAAAGCCCACGTCGTTCTCGGCCTGTTATGCCTGTGCTGGCTGCTGGTGATTCGCAGAATGATAGAACCTGCCAGGCTTTCCAGTTATCAGTTATCGTTACCCGCAACACAGACGTTGAACGAAGCGGAACTTGAACAACAGTTGCGTACTGTTGAAGGTGTGGAGGAAGTGTCAGTAAACTTTACTGATAAAGTAGCTTATCTAAAGGTTCGCAAAAAAACACTGAATGAGCAGGCGCTGCAGGATTGTATCGCTCAAAACTAATTGTTCAATGAGTCCCTATCGATCATTGAATAGAAACTTTTCTGCAAACTCCACCGATGGAATTGCCCGGGAGGTATAGAACCCCTGGTAAATATCACACCCTCTGAGCATCAGAAAATCCAGTTCGTCCTGACTATCCACACCTTCGGCTATAACCGTCTTACCCAGCTTGTGGGAGAGATCAATAATTGATGTAGTAATTGCTTTGTTTTCTTCACAGTTGAAGAGATTGTCAACAAATGAGCGATCTATTTTAATGTGATCTATAGGGTGTTTTTTCAGGTAAGAAAAAGATCCATACCCGGTGCCGAAATCATCCAGTGCGATTTTAACACCCAGTGCGCTGATCTCATGCAGCAAACGGCATTGACTGACAAACTCATCTAGCAAAATGGTTTCGGTAATTTCCAATACCAGATAATCGGGTGGTAATCTGGAAGAGTCGAGTATGTTTTTTAACTTGGTGAGAAAGTGCCTGTCGTGTAACTGCAGGCTGGACACATTCACCGACACTGTCGTTTTGGCTTGCGGAAATTCCCGATGCCATCGGGCCTGGTTGTGGCAGGCTTCGGCAAGAACCCACTCACCTACCTGTGTAATCAAACCGCGGTCTTCAAGAATAGGTACAAACACACCCGGTGATATAGAACCGAGAGTCGGGTTCTTCCATCTTAACAACGCTTCGGAACCGTAAATCCGGTTGGTCGCTATTTCCAGTTGTGGCTGATAGAAAACCTTGAACTCTTCCCTGTCTAACGCGCGATGTAGATGGCTGCCAACCAGGAGTTTTGCGCGGTTTTGCGCGGTGAGTTCATGGCTGTGATACTCAACTGCATTGCCTTTGTGCTTTTTGGCGTTGTACATAGCGACATCAGCTTGTTGCAAAAGCCTGTCGGCACTGATGCCGGGTTTAGCGATTGCAATACCAACACTGGCAGTGATGCATACTGTTTCGTTGTCGACCTGAAACGGCTTCTCAATGGCTTTAATAATCTGGTCTGCGATGTCGGCAGCGCGATGTCGTGCTTCGTTGAATTGAATGATGGCAGTGAACTCATCGCTGCCATGCCTTGCCAGCATGTCGGTTTGTTCCAGGCAACTGTTGATTCTCTCACTGACTTTTATGATCAGCTGGTTGCCTTGTTCTCTGCCTAGAGTATCGTTAATAAGCTTGAAGCCATCAAGATCTACAAAAACCAGCGCCAGATCTGTCACATCACCCGGCAGCAGAGCTCTTTTAAGCCGTTGCATAAGCAGACTTCTGTTGGGCAACTTTGTCAGTGGATCGTACAGGGACAGCTGCACCAGATTCTCATTGGTCATGCGGTGATCGGTGATGTCTGTGAACGTACACAAACACCCGTTGATACCGCACTCGTCGTAATTCAAAGGTTGTGCTTCACAACTCAGCCATCGCGCAGCTTCATCTTTTTCAAGTGAATGCACCCGGCATTCAGTCTTGAACTGATCGTTATCAAGTAGTGCCAGGGTGAGCCCGTTGATCAGATGATTAGAATCATCAGGGTGCAATGAGCTGTGCCATGCCGGGCGTTGAGATGGGTTGCCGAGTAGTTCACGCAGCGCGCTATTGGAATAAATAACGTTCAGGTGTTCATCAAGCAGAATGACTCCGGGTGATGAAATCTGATCGAGTATCTTTTCAATCAGGAGTGACGGGACAGATTTTTGACGCATTTGTCTGGCGGTTTGACTATCGAGCAAAAGAGAGCCAATTTTTCGACCGAGTTCTTTTGCAGATAGCGCGTTTTTTCTATTGTCGGTCATCGATTCTTAAACTATGTGCGAGTACGGTATTACTACAGAAGTGCGGTGATATCGGCGCAGTACCTGTCACATCCCGGCATTACGTAACGGCATCGGCGATTAAAAGTTAGTTTGTTTACGGAATAAGTCAAAGTGGCTGTCGCAAACTGGCTTAGAAACAACATTCAGCTATCATTTTGCTGACATGCGTAATCTCCAAAATAGCTGTCGCCTCTGCCAATGATTTTTGTTGATAAAGCAACTAAAATCACGTTGTGCGTTTGTAAGTGTTTCAAACTGTTAAAACTTACAGCAATACAACGTGTATGCTCTTACACTTTGAGTTGCCGGCCGCTAGCGGGCATACATGATGCGTTGATCGTGGAAGAAAAAGACTCAGCACGGTAATGAAATCGTTTAAAAATACAATTCAAGCGATCTTTGTGGGAGCGGCCCTGGCGGCTGCGGCGCCTGCTACTGTGGTGTCTGCAGATCGCGATGTGCCCCGTGGTGATCAGGTGCTGATAGTTCGATCAGCGTTAACTTTGGAGCAGCTTTTACAGCAACGCATTAACTCGGTTGAATTTGCACCGCAGATTGCCGCTCTGAACAACATAAGCAGTGTTACCACTGTGTTGCCTGTTGGCACCGCACTCACTGTTCCGAAAGTTTATCTGGATACACTGGATTTTGGCCGGATAGCTTATGTGAAAGGTGATGTGACCCACAAGCAAACCAGCCTGGTGGTGAATCCTCCGCGTAAAGGTTCACAGGTTTTCAACGGCGATATCATCCAGACCGGTGAAGATGGTTTTGTCAGCTTGAGTTTTAAGAGTGGTGCCCGAGTATCTGTACAGCCAGACAGCCGGGTCGTTATCAACAATATCGACTGTATTGATGATGATCAAAATTGCACTATCTCGCTGCTGGCAACGCAGGGGCAGGTTGGCAGTGAAGTGACTCCACGTGCTGACGGACAGCCGCCGATAGAATTTTCAATTGAAACCCCGTTTCTGACAGCAGCGGTTCGCGGCACAGCCTTCTACGTTGATCTAGATGATGAAAAAAATCGCATTGGTGTAACCAAGGGGTTGGTTGCTACTGCGGCAGGTGGTGCTAATAATGATCTGCCGAAAGGAAAAGGTCTGAGTGCTGGTGAAGGTATTGCGCCGGAACTTGTGGATCTGCTCGATCCACCCTCACTTAGCCTGACAGGCGATCGCATATTGTTGAGCGCAGAAGACGATATCGCATGGGATGAGCTCAATGGTGCACAATCTTATCGCGCAGACATTGCCAGTGATGAGGCCATGGTGCAGCAGTTGGCTAGTCGTACGCTGACACAAACCTCGTTCGATACACCGGAACTCGCCCCGGGTGATTACTACCTGACACTTGCAGGTATCGATGAGAAAGCGTTTCTTGGGCTGCCTTTGAAACGCAAAGTGGCTATCGCGGCAATTGTCGATGAGCCACGCCCGCAGCTGAGGATTACCCGACAGGACGGTGTTACTGACTTGGTTGTACCCGGCTACGATGGCCAGATCGAACTTTTGATCAGTAACTCTGTCAATGGTGATAACGCCACTTCCCGTATATTGGACAATGGCTCACAAACGCTTTCCCTGAATCTGGATGCGGAAAATGACTGGGTTTTTCGAGCACGTAAAATACTTGGTCCTCACCAGGTCTCTGCCTATAGCGAGCACTACGTGCTTGAGGCGAAGTAAGGTTAAGCAACCCGTTAAACGTTCTGTCTTTACAGGATAATCTCTTGAATAAAAACCACGTTGTTGCTCTGGCGATTTCGGTTGTTGCAGTACTATGCGTTGCGTTGCTGGCCGTAAAATTTACGGGAAACAAACCTGCCGAAGTAACCGCGACCTCTGCTGATGCGCTGCAGGATGGCACGCACTATCGTACCTTGAGCAACCCACTGGCTACTGACTCTCAGGCTGTTTCAGTGATGGAGTTTTTCTGGTACGGCTGTCCACACTGTCGCGATTTTGAACCCAAGGTGCACGAGTGGTTAAAAAGCGTACCGGAAAATGTGAATTTCGAATTGAAGCCTGTTGCCTGGAACGATGCAACAAGACTCCATGCAGCAATGTATTTTGTTGGTCTTAAAAGCACGCAGCCGGAAAAGCTGCACGCTGAATTGTTTGATTTGATTATAGACATGCGTCAGGAGAGAAATCTGGCTGCTCAGATTGAAAAATCAGCCGGGTTGTTTGCGCGCTATGGAATTGATG
>CALLLY010000414.1 GCA_938008205.1 uncultured Granulosicoccaceae bacterium | reverse complement strand
TGTGATTTCAGACGAATCTGCCGAGTCTTTACAGGCCACGGATCAACCTTCGGTCTGGTCACGCCTGATCAAACATCCCAGTGTCGTCATCGGTGGCCTTATTATCGCCATCATTCTGGCTATGGTGCCTGCCGCACCATTGCTTACCTCCATGGACCCGACGGACATCAGCCCGCGCAACCGCAACAAAGCACCAGGGGCTATGGCGGTACATAAAGACGACGAGGGCAATAAATACGAAGTCAAGGCAGTGATGGGTACAGACAAGCTTGGTCGCGATATATATACCCGCGTTATCTATGGTGCCAGAGTCTCTCTAATTGTTGGTCTGTCAGTAGCCATTATTGCCGTGGCAACAGGGCTGCTTATCGGATTGGTGGCAGGCTATTTTCGAATCGTTGATGCAATTGTGATGAGAGTCATGGACGGATTGATGGCAATACCGGCAATACTACTGGCAATTGCGCTTGTTTCGTTATCCGGGGCATCGCTCTTCACCGTAATTCTCGCCATTGTGATACCTGAGATTCCACGAGTGGTCCGGCTGGTGAGATCTATTGTTCTATCGATACGCGAAGAACCCTACGTTGAGGCTGCTATTTCTGTCGGTACACCCACTGCAAAAATTCTATCGCGTCACGTGCTGCCCAATACCATCGCACCACTGATCGTGCAGGGTACTTTCATCTGTGGTTCGGCAATACTGCTTGAAGCGATATTAAGTTTTCTCGGCGTAGGTGTACCACCGGAAACACCCACCTGGGGCAATATTATGGCGCAGGGCAGAGATCTTTTTCAGCTATACCCGCACAACATATTCTACCCGGGGATTTTTCTCACCCTGACGGTACTGGCCATCAATATGCTGGGAGATGGATTGCGTGACACCATAGACCCTCGAATGTCGAAGGAAATCTGATGCAGGATTCCATAGTCGAGCCGGTACTCAGCGTAGATAACTTATCGATCAGCCTGCCGAAAAATGCAGACCGGCAGTATGCGGTGCAAAACGTTTGCTTCGATGTAAAGCCGGGAGAGGTAGTTTGTCTGGTCGGGGAGTCAGGGTCCGGTAAATCGGTTATTGCATTTTCGGCAATGGGGCTGCTTGCTAAAGCACTGGAGATTACCCAGGGCACCATCAGCCTAAACGGCGAAGATATAACCGTTGCCCACGAACAACGCCTGCGTGAACTGCGCTGCACCCAAATGGGAATGATATTTCAGGAACCCATGACGGCACTTAACCCTGTAATGCGTTGCGGCGAACAGATTGACGAGGTGTTACTGGAACACACCGATCTCAGTGCCGCTGACCGACGGCAGAAAGTGATCGACATGATAGAACAGGTGCATCTTCCTGATCCGGAGCGCATGTATACTTCCTACCCGCATCAGTTATCAGGCGGACAGCGTCAGCGCATAATGATTGCCATGGCACTGATTCTGGAACCGGTGTTACTGATCGCCGATGAGCCTACCACTGCACTGGATGTCACCACACAAGCGCAAATTCTGCATCTGATCCGCGAGCTACAAAGCGAGCGACAAACCGGTGTGCTGTTTATTACCCATGACTTCGGCGTTGTTGCAGAGTTAGGCGACCGTGTCGCGGTGCTTAAACAAGGCGAAATCGTTGAGCTTGGTACCACACAACAGGTGCTATCGGCACCTCAGCATCCATACACAAAAATGCTTATTGCTTCGGTACCCCGGCACGAGCCGCCGCATCGGGAAAAAATACAAGCCGATGCGCCGGTTGTTCTTAAAACAGAAAACCTCGATAAGCACTACACCAGCTTTTCATTTACCAGCAGAAAAAGGGTCGTCAAAGCCGCACAGGATGTCTCGATTGAAATTCGCAAAGGTGAAACTCTGGGGATTGTCGGTGAATCGGGGTCGGGTAAATCGACAGTCGCACGCTGTATTACCTGGCTTATAGAATCGACTGATGGTCGTATCTGGCTCACCGGCGAAGATATCGCACGATTACCAAAGCGCGATCTGCAAAAACTCAGGCGCAAAGTACAGATCATATTTCAGGACCCGTATCGATCACTGAACCCGCGACGAACCGTCGGTCAATCTATTATTGAAGGGCCAATGAACTACGGTGAAAGCCAGCGCGATGCAATTGCACATGCACGGGAACTGATGGAACTGGTTCATCTGGATCCGGAAGGACTCGACCGTTACCCGCATCAGTTTTCAGGCGGACAACGGCAACGCGTTTGTATAGCACGGGCACTGGCAATGCGACCGGAACTGCTGGTCGCCGACGAAGCAGTATCTGCGCTCGATGTTTCCGTTCAGGCACAGGTGCTCACACTGCTTGAGCAAATTCGCGATCAAATGCAACTGGCCATGTTATTTATCACGCACGATCTACGAGTTGCCGCACAAGTGTGCGATGTTGTAGCCGTGATGTCGAAAGGCAGAGTGGTTGAGTACGGTCCGGCCACCGAGCTGTTCAGCAATCCACAACACGATTATACGAAAGCGTTATTTGATGCAGCGCCAGGCCGGCACTTTGAATTTGCCCGAGGGTAAAGCAATCGAATCGCATGGCTTACTGAAGTTTTGCGCCCGTACTTTAAAGTCAGGGGACAGAGATTAGAGAACAGATTGACCCGCAGCAAAGCGCCCATTCTTGTCTGTAAGTCCTGTAGGGTGATGGTGAGAGGTACGAACCGCACCAATCCTGTTCTGCAAACGCATCGATTGAGAATTATGGGACTCACATAACCAATGGTGCGGTTCGTTTTACTCACCGTCACCCTTAGACAGTTTCGGGGCGGCAGACAGAAATAGCGCTAGGGTGCCAACAAAGCTTCAAGCGTATTGCACCGAATCTTCGAGCGGCTGCTAAGTGCCGAGACTGTGTGAAAAGTATTTGCTAAAATTGGCAGTATCCCTCGATCTTTGGAGGTTCCATGAGCGGGTTTATCCAAGGTGTTGATCGCCAACAGGAGACTTTGTTTCCAGAGGCGCTTGACGAATACATAACTGA
>CALLLY010000413.1 GCA_938008205.1 uncultured Granulosicoccaceae bacterium | reverse complement strand
AAGCCTGGCAGGACTGGGTGCCCGCTAAAACGCATCAACACTATCGTTCATCGCAGGGTGACATAGAAAGCTGGTTGCAGCTGAATGAAGTGATCGGAGACAGGGTTCGCTTTAGCCTGCATTGCCGTATAGAAGCCAGCGGAAATACTCACGTCGTTGAAAGCGAGTTACGTTTTCGCACACAGGCGCAGATCGTTACGTCACTGCGGCACTGTGGTTTTGTTGTCGATCATAGTTACGGCAACTGGCAGTCCCGGGCATTGACTGATCAAAGCCGCACCATGGTTTTTGTTGCTCATTGTACTTAACACGGAAATAGTCGCGGTCATTCTAAAACTATCGTAGAGTCTGTCTGAACAACATTGACTGTATGGATGTTGTTTATTTGAGCGCTAAATCGGAACCAAGAGTCATTCATGCAAGCCCATTATCCGCAACGAATTGTTTGCCTGACTGAGGAGCCCACTGAAACACTGTACCTGCTGGGTGAGCAACATCGCATTGTTGGCATTTCCGGTTTTACCGTGCGACCACCGCAGGCCCGCAAGGAAAAGCCCCGCGTGTCGGCGTTTACTTCAGCCAATACTGAAAAAATACTCGCACTTAAGCCGGATCTTGTTATCGGGTTTTCGGATCTGCAGGCGGATATTGCCGCTGAACTGGTCAGGGCAGGTCAGTCGGTACTATTGTTTAATCATCGCAGCGTGGAGGAGATTCTCAGTATGATCCTCACGCTGGCTGGCATGGTCGGGGCTCAGCAAAAAGGTGAGCAACTGGTTGCACAACTCCAGACTGGCATTGACGATGTATTAGCCAGTGCACGCACACTGCAGCGCAGGCCGAATGTGTACTTTGAAGAGTGGGATGATCCGATGATTTCCGGTATCCGCTGGGTGTCAGATCTTGTGACTATTGCCGGGGGAGATGATTGTTTTGCGGAACTAGGTGTGCAACCGCTGGGTAAGGATCGAATTATCGCCGATGCGCAAACGGTGATTGATCGAAACCCGGATATCATTATCGGTTCGTGGTGCGGTAAAAAGTTTCGCGCAGATAAAGTATCAGCACGTGAAGGCTGGCAGTCAGTTAATGCCGTTGCCAATAATCAATTGTATGAAATCAAGTCGGTGAATATTCTTCAGCCGGGGCCGGCAGCGTTAACTGACGGACTCAAGCAAATGCACGATATTATTCTCAATTGGCACAAGACAACCGTGCAATGAACGGGTTCGGGGGATGGGCAAAGACCTGGATTGTCAGGTTCGCGGCGCATACCACTGCCGGTTTGATTGCGCTGTTCGCACGTCTGCTAACTGCTGTTCGAGGTATCTGGCAAGGCGCTGATCCGCTTGAGGTTCAGCGTATTTACTACGCCAACCATGCAAGCCATGGTGATTCTGTATTGATCTGGACTGTGCTGCCTCCACGCATACGTCGCAACACCCGGCCTGTTGCGGGCAGTGATTACTGGGAGCGCGGCAGACTGAGACAATTCATAGGCCGTTGTGTGTTTAACAGCGTACTGGTCGATCGTGGCAAAGGCGGCAAGGTTGATCCGTTAGCACCGGTTCGACAGGCGCTGGATAGTGGTGATTCATTAATCTTTTTTCCCGAAGGTACTCGCAACACCACTGACGCCCCGTTGTTACCGTTCAAGAGCGGGTTGTTTCATCTGGCCAGAACCCGTCCGTCGGTTGAGCTCGTGCCGGTGTGGATAGAAAATCTTAATCGGGTAATGCCGAAAGGCGAAGTGGTACCTATACCATTAATCTGTACCGTCACCTTCGGTACGCCGTTTACCTATCAGCCGGGGAGTGACAAAAAGGCGTTTTTACAACGCGCCAGCGACGCGTTACTCGCACTGTCTGCCGGTGTCAGGGAAGTTGATCATGGGTAGTGCCTCCAATGATCTGGCGTTAGTGTTTGGTGGCGTATTCCTGGTATTGGTATTTGCAAGTGCGCTGTCTGCTTTTCTTCGCCATCGTTATAGTCCCGACGGGCGCAATGTTGTACTCGAAAATCTCGATGCGAGAATCATGTCGTGGTGGGCTATCGTCTTGTTACTGGCGTTTGCTTTTATCTGGGGCAAAACCGGAGTGATTGTATTGTTCGGGCTGTGTTCGTTTGCAGCGTTGCGTGAGTTTGTCACGCTTACAACCACTAACCAGGCCGATCACTGGGCACTGGCTGCTTCATTTTTCGTGGTGCTGCCGCTGCAATATACGCTTGTGTGGCATGAGTGGTATGGACTGTATTCGATTTTTATACCGGTCTATGCATTTTTGTTTATTCCGATCTTTTCGGTGCTGCGAGGGGACACAAGGCAATACCTGGTACGCATTGCAGAAACACAGTGGGGGCTGATGATTTGTGTGTTCTGTGCTTCTCACGTACCCGCATTACTGTCACTGGATATTCCAGGCTATGAAGGGCGCAACGTGCTGTTAATCGCTTTTCTGGTGATCGTGGTGCAATCGAGTGATGTCTTTCAGTATGTCTGGGGCAAGTTACTCGGTAAACACAAACTTGCCCCATCACTGTCGCCGTCCAAAACGGTTGAGGGTGCGATTGGCGGCTTGCTCAGTGCTTCGCTACTGGGGGCATCGCTGTTCTGGATCACACCTTTTTCACCGTGGCAGGCCGCGTTAATGTCACTGTTGATTACCCACATGGGTATGTTTGGCGGGCTGGTGCTTTCAGCTATAAAACGCGACAGAGGTGTCAAAGACTGGGGGCATTTAATTGCCGGACATGGCGGGTTTATAGATCGGCTGGATTCTGTGGTCTTTTCAGCGCCGGTGTTCTTTCATGTTGTACGCTATTCATGGACCTAAACGGTACTATCCGTGAATCGTAGACCCATTAAAACCCGCAATACCGCAATAGCTCAGCGCATTGCGCAGTGGTTAGCCACTACCGCAATAAAGCCTGATCATATTTCTATCTTGAGTATGGTGGCGGCGGGTTTTGCAGGTGTTTCATTTTATGTAAGTGCACAAGTGAGTTTGTTTCCGCAGGTAATACTGTTACTGCTGGCAGCGGCACTGTGTCAGGGTCGGCTACTGTGTAATTTGTTTGATGGAATGCTCGCAACTCAAGCAGGAAAGTCGAGTGCCGCTGGGGCGCTATGGAATGAATTTCCCGATCGCTTTGCCGATGTATTTATTCTGGTTGGGGTAGGGTGTGCGGTTGATGCAGCGGCGTTGGGTTGGGCTGCTGCGGCTATGGCAATTATGACAGCATACGTCAGAGAGCTCGGTACT
>CALLLY010000412.1 GCA_938008205.1 uncultured Granulosicoccaceae bacterium | reverse complement strand
GCGACTAAAGAACCCGTACCTGAATCTATCCCTGCACAGATTGCCGCAGATTGTATGGAGCAGGGTGTGATCATCGGCCGCACCAACCGCAGCTTTGAAAAGTACAACAATACGTTGTGCCTGAGCCCGGCGTTAATCTGCACTGAAAAAGATCTTGATGAAATTGTCGAGGCGATCGACAGTGCGATTACCCGGGTGACTGCGGCGTAGTTTGTCGAAGGTTATCCAGTGCAATGAGTACAGTGGCACTGCAATGGCAGGGTTTGTATTGAAGTAGCAACATATGTTGCTACTTCATGCGGCAACCGATATACGAATTACCATCAAAATCCCAGTATCTAAAAGTACCGTCACCGGTGTTTTCTGCCCAGCCGAAGTAAGGGTTGTTATACCAGCTGTCGCTTGAAATATCCCCGGTCGATGCATTCCAAAGATCCTGCTGATCGTTATCTATTCTGACTTCATTATTTTCAAGGAATAGAAACGTGTGCATGTCAGGGAAGTGAGACGGGGTGATATATTGGTCGAGGTTTTCCGGATCAATAACAAACCGGCTGCATTTTGCGGTGTGATTTATCAATCCTGTTGTGGTGAAGTTGAGTCTTGTGAGCGTAACTGGCCCGTAAACCGGACTGACAGGTCCGGCAACATTGTCGTCTGAAAAGAACCAATCAGCTGCCAGTGGTGTTTTTGTATCTCTTGAAAGGCGATAGTTGCCACGCTCGCCAAATACAGCAAGGTAGTGCGTGCCGGTATTCTCTGCAGTGATCTGAATGTCTTGTTCTGCTGTGTCGAGCAGGCCGGTTTTTATACGCTGATGGTCACTGTCTATGACGGAGTAGCGGGTTTTCCAACTGTCTGATCCTTTGTTGCTATAGCTGAATGAAACAACAGTGGTGTCACCGGCAGGCACGTTGAAGGCATAGTAGTCTGCATTGTCGTCACACAATGAAGCGTCCAATGATTGTCCGCTTTGCAGTGCCGTTGCCTGACTAATAGTGTCATTGTTTTCGTGGTTGTCTTCTATGCAACTGATTCCCTGGCTAACCGTTGTCATAAAAGTGGTGCTGGTATTGTTTTGATAATTACTTTCGCCAATATAGTGCAGCGGCGTTGACAGATCGTTGTCGACCAGTGTGTTTTCCAGATATAGATGCCAATCGGGGTTGACTACAACGCGGGTGAAGTAGCTGGCGTCGCGCAGCGGCACTGCCTTTGTACGGGCAGTGATAGTCGCCACGCCAACTACCTGAGTCACTATGCGCTGATCGTACAGTGCGCTTTTGTATACAGACTGAAAGTCGTCCGTGGTAGAGGTTTCCATCATGAACGAAAGGTTGTTGAGATCAACGCTTTTATCATTGCCTGAAATGCTGATCTGAAACCTGTGACTGCCATTTGCAGCTTGCTCGTGTGTCAGCTCGCTTATGGTGAGATCAGTTAATGATTTATCGACGACACCGGGTTCGGGATCATCTGCCAGGGTCTGTGCAGATAACACTTGCAAACCGGAAGCCGGCGGCAACGGCGCGCTGCTATCGCAACTGGCAAGTGCCGTAACAGTGGCGGCAATGCCAAGTAACTGTCTAATATCTGTTGTTTGTGACATTAATTTGGCTCCCGTGCGGCGCGGCTGAGGTTGCACCAATCATTATGTGGGTTGCTATTGATTGTATTCAATATAGCGGCCGAAGGTACCTGTGCCCTCAATTCTGACACCAAGCGTATCAAACTGAATCTCTGCAGGTTCGCCTAACGGGTTAAACCACAGTTCGCTGCCAAGGTGTAAGCCACCGATAACATGGTTTTCATCAGGAAACCTCGGCCCACGCTTGGCCGGGTCCGGATGTGAATCGTTTTGCGGCCCGTCGATAGTCTGCCAGATTTCATAGGCAATACCCTGCGGTGAGCCCGTGCCGATCAAATCTGAACCTTCCAGAAACAGGTTGCGAAACTGTTCGGATTTCATCCAGTTTGCGATTTCGGTGTAGTTAACTGTAACGCCGTCTTTGGTAAGGCTTCTATCTGTGAGTGCCAGGGCAATATAGATAAAGCAATTGTTATCTCCACCCAGTGTACAGGTGGGGATGTCGTTGACACGTGGCCCCTCGGCTTTGATATAAACATCGAACTCGGGGTTGTCGTTAATCTGAACGGTGTCGAGCAGTTCACCACCTGTCCAGGCCCTGATCGGACGTTCTTCGGAGTCCGGCCAGTCAAACCAGATGTTCAGGTTCCAGACTTCGGTGACGTCGGCATTAATGCCGTTGATTGTATTAACCCACTGGCTGTTCTGGTTGGGTACTTTTGCAATGTTGGAAACGTCGTGCCAGTAGCTGTCGAGAAACACATTGGCGTTGCCGTTTCTTGCAGCATCAGTATTCAGATCAGTTTTCACCGAGATTTTCACAGCGTCTGAAAGTGCAGACGCCATGACCGGAAAGCCGGTTGCCGCGTTAACGGCGTTCATATCAAACACCGGTGAATTTCCATCGCGGTCATTGCTGTTAGTCAGTTCGGTGGACTCACCACACTCAACGCCCCAGGACTCGTATCGTCCTCCCATGGTGCCCAGCACCATGGCCGGGACTGCGCGCACGTAAAAGTATCTGTCTTCTGCGTCTTTGCCTGAGGTGATGCGGTATTGAAGGGTCACCGGGCCGTCACCCTGCGGCACATTGCAGGAACTGAGGTTGTCGGGCAGTGCTTGTGAGACAGGCACAGACCAGCGCACAAAATCCTGCACACCGTCTGAGTAAAACAGCTGGTTGTTGTCACCTGCAAGCAGAGCACGTCCGTCGTAGACATTGCCTGTGTACAGTGCATCTGCCAGTTGAAATTTACTAAACGGACGGTTTGGCTCGGCAGTGAACTTTGCCCCGACGGGGTCATCGAGAATTGGATCAGGATCTGGATCTGGCGCAGGCGGTTGCTCCGGACCTGGCGGTTGCTCAGAATTGTTATCGCCGCCCCGCGAACAGGAAATTTGCGTGGCAAGTAGAATTACTGCCACGGCAATGCAGTGTGTAGACAGGCGACGCACGTAGGATCCCGACAAAACTGAAGGTGTCGGGTGAGAGCAAAAAATGCGCCAGAACGCCGGCTTATGGTTTAATCTTCAGGTAGCCGGGTGAGGGGATTCGGCTTCATTTCTAATCATTGCAAGTTGCGGAAAAATTAATGCGTCATTCGAGTGGCCGTCACTACACAGCGATTCCAGGGCCTTCTGTCATTCCCGATCAGGTACTGCAGGCCATGCATCGTGCCGGGCCGAATATCTACGATCCGCAGCAGTTCGAGCTCATGAAAGGTATTCAGTCAGATCTCAAAACTGTTGCGGGTACCCGGCATCAGTTGGCCATGTACATTGCCAATGGTCACGGTGCCTGGGAAGCAGCGGTTGCCAACCTGTTTAGTGCCGGTGACAAAGTGCTGGTGTTGGCGACCGGCCGTTTTGCACACGGATGGGCAGCAATGGCACGGTCACTTGGTGTTGAAACCGAGATTATCGATTTTGGACTGCGGTCCACCATTGATCAGCAGGCTGTACATGATGCCTTAAAGGCAGACACAGCCCACGAGTACCGTGCGGTACTTGCCTGCCATGTGGATACCGCAACCTCGGTACTTAATGATGTACAAGCGCTGCGCAACACACTGGACGATACCGATCATCCGGCACTGTTAATGATCGACTGTATTGCCTCTTTCGGTTGTGATCGCTTCGAGATGGATCAGCTGCGAGTTGACGTCATGGTGGCTGCCTGTCAGAAAGGCCTGATGACACCGCCGGGTATGGGGTTTGTTTTCTTTAACGACAAAGCCGCTGCGATCAGAGCAGACAAATCTCCGGTCAGTGCTTATTGGGACTGGACCAAACGTTCACAGCCCGATGAGTTTTATCAGTTTTTCGGTGGTACTTCTCCTACCCACTTATTGTTCGGGTTACGGGCCGCGCTCGATATGATACTCGATGAAGGTATCGAAAACGTCTGGCGTCGCCATGCTGTACTGGCAGCGGCGATTGCACAGGCGATTAATGCCTGGGGCAGTGCCGGACCGATGGAATTAAACATACAACAAGCGGCACATCGCAGTAATGCGGTAACAGCAATCAGAGTTGGTGCACCTGACGGCACCAGAATTCGCGACTGGGTTGAAACCCATGCCGGTGTTACTCTGGGTATTGGTCTTGGCATGGCCGAATCAAATGATCCTGAGTGGCACGGGTTTTACCGGATAGGTCATATGGGACATCTGAATCATCAGATGGTCCTGGGTATGCTGGGCAGCATTGAAACTGCACTAAAAGCGCTGAACATTGATCACGGTGGCGGTGCGCTGGATGCGGCTACCTCTGCTTTGGCCAATGACCAGGTTAGTGGCCAGGTTAGTGGATAGTAAACACAACAAGCGCTGCTGCGGGTGAGCCTACAGGTATGAATGAAACGTGAGCGTTGATGAGAACTCCAAAAATCTAGAAGTGTCTGTATGGCGTGGTGATGCCAGCGGAGGGGAATACAGTCACTATACGGTACCTTCTTATAGTAACCAGACAGTACTGGACGTGGTTTCATGGATACAGCAGCACTGCGATGCCACGCTTACCTATCGTTTTGCCTGCCGTGTTGGCATGTGTGGATCCTGCGCGATGACAGTTAACGGAGAGCCGCGCTGGACATGCAGAACGCACGTTAATAAAGTGATTAAGGGCGATAAGCTGACTGTAGCGCCATTGCGAAACCTGCCGGTGATCAAAGATCTGGCCGCTGATATGGATCCGTTTTTCGAAAAATGGGTTAAAGCGAAAGGCGTCCATGAGCCAAGCGCCAGTCGTCACGACCCGATGGTCGCGGTTGATCCGCAAAGCCCTCAAAGAATGGCTGCCAGTGAAGGGATAGAATGTATTAACTGCGCGGTCTGTTATTCGGCCTGCGATACCGTTGCTGCAAACCCGGACTATCTCGGACCGGCTGCCTTGCAACGTGCATGGACACTGGTTAATGATGAAAAAAACAAAGATGCAAACAGCGTACTCGATGCGGTTTCTCAAACCGGCGGATGCCATAGCTGCCATAGTCATGGCAGTTGCACGGCGTATTGTCCGGCAGAACTCAACCCGATGAAAGCGGTTGCCGGCCTCAAAAGAACCACCGCATTCAAGTTCCTGGGCAAGCGTCGTTAGCGGGTTGTTACACACGATTTCTTAGAGAATAAAGGTCACACTAATCATGCAGGCTGGACACAATGCTTGATGTTCGTCTTTACATGGCCCAGAGAATCAGTGCGCTGGTCATGGCGCCTCTGGTGATTGGTCATATTGCTGTGATGATCTATGCAGTGCAGGGTGGTTTAACCACCGCAGAAATACTTGGCCGTACTCAGGGAAGCTTGTTGTGGTTTGTTTTTTATGGATTGTTTGTACTGGCGGTGTCAGTGCATGCGGCGATTGGCTTGCGAGTGATTGCCGGTGAGTGGTTCGGGTGGCGAGGCTTGCCCTTAACACTTTTCTCCTGTGCAGTGTTTATCTTGATGCTGTTGTTGGGCGCACGTGCAGTCATGGCGGTTACCTTCTCATGATTAAGCCACATCGTTCGCATACGCTTTATGGTTTTTTTCTGCTGCATCGAATCTCCGGTATCGCATTGGCGTTGTTTTTACCGGTGCATTTCACTGTGCTTGCACTGGCTGTATCCGATCCCGCGTCGCTGGACAGTTTTTTAAAGCTGACCGATCTTGCTGCGGTAAAAATAGCGGAAACAATCCTGGTGTTTTTACTGGCGGCGCATTTATTTGGTGGTCTGCGGTTAATGGCAATGGAATGGCTGCCGTGGACTGATTGGCAAAAAACGCTTGCTGCCGGATCATTAGCATTGGGATTGTTTACTGCCTGTTTGTTTTTGTTGCAGGTAATCTAATGCGCCTATTGCAAAGTTCGATACCACTTTATCTTCGCCACAGACTCCACAGTGATGCATGAACAATAAAACCAATAGTGAAATCGAACGGCAGGAAACCGACATTCTGATCATCGGTTCCGGAGGAGCCGGATTATTTGCAGCACTGCATGCACAACAATCGGCGCAGCCAGGAACCCGTATAACACTTGCCGTAAAAGGACTGGTTGGCAAATGCGGATGTACCCGCATGGTGCAGGGTGGCTATAACGTTGCACTGGGCGGTGGCGACACGGTTGTGCGGCACTTTATGGATACTATTGAAGGCGGTAAGTGGTTGCCAGATCAGGAGATGGCCTGGCGTCTGTGTGAAGAAGCGGTTGTACGTATCCATGAACTGGAAAATGAGATCGGATGTTTTTTTGATCGCAATGCAGATGGTTCATTGCATCAGAAAGCTTTTGCCGGCCAGACCGCTGATCGCACCGTTCACAAAGGCGATCTGACCGGTATTGAAATCATCAGTCGACTGATGGAGCAAGTGCTTGCCAGACCCATTGAAACCCTGCAGGAGCATCGGGCGGTGGGGTTAATTCCTGCCACTGATGGCAAAACACTGGCAGGCGTTCTGTTTATAGATATGCGCACCGGCAGCTTTAAGTTTGTCAAAGCCAAAGCAATGTTGATGGCAACGGGTGGCGGACCCACCATGTACAAATATCACACACCGTCCGGAGATAAAACGATGGACGGTCTGGCAATGGCATTGCGAGTTGGCCTGCCATTGCGTGACATGGAAATGGTGCAGTTCCATCCGACCGGATTACTTGCCGGTGAACAAACCCGCATGACCGGAACGGTTCTGGAAGAGGGCTTACGCGGCGCCGGGGGCTGGTTGCTCAATGGTGATGAAGAGCGCTTCATGTTTAATTATGACGAGAAGGGTGAGAGAGCCACACGCGATATTGTCAGCCGTGCCATATACGCGGAAATGCGCTCTGGTAAAACCACGCCACTGGGCGGGGTGTATATCGCTATGTCCCATCTTGGGCCTGACGAAGTGCGTAAGCGATTTAGCGGTATGGTAAAGCGATGCGCCGATAGCGGCTTTGATCTGGCAGCCGGGTTAGTTGAAGTGGTGCCGACAGCGCATTATCTCATGGGTGGCGTTGTGGTTGATATAGACACCCGCACGGCAATGGAAGGGTTGTATGTTGCCGGTGAAGATGCCGGTGGCGCACACGGTTCTAACCGCCTGGGAGGTAACGGTGTGGCTAACTCTACCGTTTATGGCGGTATTGCCGGTGATGTGATGGCAGCAGATATTAAAAACCGATCAGCGTTTGCTGCCGCTGATGAAGAGGTGTTGCAAGCGGAGTTAAAGCGCGCCACTCACGCTCTACAGCTGGAATCAGAACCTCAGTCGCATTCTGTAACAGCAGAGCTTAGAACCCGATTACAAAACATTATGTGGGACGGGGCAGGCGTGTTACGTGATGCTAACGGCTTATCCACCGCACTCACGCAGGTAGAAAGCGTTAGAGAGTCTTTGATAGCGACATCGGTACCATCAGAAACGCTCGCGTTTAATTTAACCTGGCACGATTGGTTGAACATGCAGTCACTATGTGATGTGTCAGAAGTGATTGTGAAAGCAGCGCTCGCCAGAGAAAATTCCAGAGGCGCGCACTATCGTGAAGACTTTCCTGATGCCGGTGATCTTGAGTCTTCCTACTACACGGTCGCCCGCAACAGTGGTGGCTCGGTGGTGGTAGACAGAGAACCGGTTAAATTTACCCGCGTGAAACCCGGTGAGACTTTGCTGCCCGCAAACGAACCTGAAAGTCTGGTA
>CALLLY010000411.1 GCA_938008205.1 uncultured Granulosicoccaceae bacterium | reverse complement strand
TACCGCACCTACGCGCTATTCCAGTCGCATATCCCTACCACCTATCTCTTTGTACCCCGGGAAGGTCCGGTTGTTTTGTACGGTGCATATGGGTCCGCACCCGGTGTCGACCGAACAGAACCCGGCCGGGCCATTTCGTATTTTGATGGTGGCGCCGAACTGTCGACTGAAGCGACCGCCTTTGCCGGTGATGTTCGACACTACCTATCCGAACTGGGGACTGACAATCGTCGGGTAGCCGTCGAGTACGTTAACCCGGGACTAACGCTCGCTCTGCAACGCAGTGGCATTGAAGTCATAGATGGCGTTGCGATATCCGAACACGCCAGGGTAATAAAGTCAGAAGAAGAAATAGCCTGTATGCGCTGGGCAATCAGAGTTGCAGAACATGGCATTACACAGTTGCAAAACGCAATTAAACCCGGTGTCTCCGAATTGCAATTGTGGGCACTGTTAAACTATACCAATCTTGCCAACAATGGTGACTGGCACGAAGGCCGTATGCTTGCCTCGGGGCCGCGAATTAATCCCTGGCTACAGGAAGCCTCAGCACGGAAACTTGAATCCGGTGATCTGGTCGGCTTTGACACCGACATGGTCGGACCATACGGATACTTTGCAGATATTTCCCGCACCATGCACTGCGGCCCTGCAACACCGACAAAGCGGCAGCGAAGCCTGTACCAACTCGCCGTCTCTGAGATCGAGCATAACCTGCAACTGGTTAGGCCGGGGGTCACTCTTAAAGAGTTTCAACGCAATGCATGGCCAATTCCCGAAGAGTTTCAAGAAAACGCCTATACCTGTGTGTGCCACGCGGTAGGTATGTGTGATGAATACCCGCGAATTAATCCGGCTCATCGTGGCGCTACACCTTACGATGACACTATTCAGGCGGGCATGGTGCTATGTATTGAGAGCTACATTGGTGCAGTGGGTGAACGCGACGGTGTAAAGCTCGAACAGCAAGTACTCGTTACCGATAGCGGATACGAATTACTCTCTACCTATCCACTGGATGAAAAGCTGTTGCAGTAACTGTCTTTAGTTAGCGCGTACCACCCGCGTATTTCCCACCGTAGTTGTTGTTCCTTCCAGTACATTCGAGACTCGCAGTTGTGATACCTGGTGTTGCGTCATCTGGCAGCCCAGTGCTATTGCGGCGATTTCCATTGTATTCGGGCACTTTGAGTGGCGACTTTTTTTGATCAAAAATACAACGGTATCTCGTTGCTTTTACTATTTTTTTTGAATTATCACAGCACTGTTATTTGTTGTTAGAAAAACGTTACCAGGCATTCCCGAACCATCGCGTTCACAGTCACTCTTACTTCCTGAACGCTGACAATGCAGCGTCATTAAAATCAGATAAATTAAATTAACGGAAAAAAAATCATGAAACTTCTAAACGCTAAAACTCTCGCTGCACTTGCTCTGACTGGTGCAATGTCTATCGGAACTGCTTCTGCCATGGGACTGAACATCGGTACCCAGCCAGTTAACCAGATCGTCGGTGTCAGCAGTGCTTCACTGTCAGTAACCATTAATGACGGTGTGGCGACTCTATTCGGCACCACTGAATCGGGTGCAGAAGCAGCTCTGGCCGAAACCAAAATTGCACGGATGGATGGTGTTGATCGAGTGATTAACCTCGTCACCTGGAACTAAATTCACCAACCACTTAACTTTTTACTACTTACACAAGGAATACATCATGAAACTTTTAAACGCTAAAACTCTCGCTGCACTTGCTTTGACTGGTGCAATGTCTATCGGTACAGCTTCTGCCATGGGTCTGAACATCGGTACCCAGCCAGTTAACCAGATCGTCGGTGTCAGCAGTGCTTCACTGTCAGTAACCATTAACGACGGTGTGGCGACCCTATTCGGCACCACTGAATCAGGTGCAGAAGCAGCACTGGCTGAAACCAAAATTTCACGGATGGATGGTGTTGATCGAGTGATTAACCTCGTTACCTGGAACTAGGATGCACCAGAGTTAAGCGAGTGGTGCAGTCTGCGCCACTCGCCACAACTCTATAAAACCAGATTGTCTAATTGATAACAGATCCTGTTTTTACTCAAGTTACTTATTCAAGTTAATTATTCAGGCCCGACATAGTCACGAAATCACGGCATCTCGTCAAATTGTTCATGGTTGTCACTAATATCAAACCAGTCTGATTTTGAACCAATAAAGATATGCCCTTTCGTTTCAATTCCCGGCGGATCATCAAGTGAGCCGGCAGGGATATTTACCATGGGTGAGTTGTCTGCTTTACGCGGCACCGACGAGCCACAGCGTTTGCAGAAACTGTTGCCAAAACGCTCTGCTTCGGCGTGATCATAGACCACAACGTTATCTTCTCCTCTTATCCAGGTGAAGTTCTCGGGTGGTACAAATATATTGGTCGCATGGGCGGCACCCTTTACCTTACGGCAACGACTGCAGTGGCAATACATCATGAGTTTTGCTTCACCGGTAAACTGATAAGCGACATCATCACAGAAGCAACTGCCTGCGGTGGCACCTTCAACCCTTGCGCTTCGATCCGGCTGCTCTATCCCGTCAGTATGATCTGCGGAGTAACCTTCGAATTGCGGCAAATCATCAGTAATGTTGTACCACGACGCTCCTGAAGTGGCGAAGATGTGCTTCTCAGGCTTAATACCGACATCACCATCCAACCCGCCTGCCGGCACAAAAGTGAAATCTGCACCATCAATCGTCTCCGGCAATACCGAACCACACTGATTGCAGAAACAACGGTGAAAGTTACGCGACGACTGATACTCAGTGACGTGCTCTTTTCCGCTAAGCCATTCAACGCCACTGACCTGTACGTAGGTCGCAAACGGAGTTCCGTGTATTTTCCGACAAATCGAGCAATGGCAATGCATCATGCTGCGGGGCTCACTTAACAGCTGATAGGTCACCGCACCGCACAGGCAAGAACCTTTATTCATGGTATAACCTCCTCAGTATTCTGCATAATATCATTCTGACTTACCGCGCGCACAGCCACTGCCCATGAATAAGATTGAAATAAACCGCGAACCGGTTGAACTCTACAAACTACTCAAGTTTGAAGGGTTGGCCAGTAGCGGTGGCGAGGCAAAGGCCATGGTTGCCGATGGCCTGGTTACCGTTAACGACGAGCCGGAAACCCGCAAGCGGCGAAAGATTCACGTTGGCGACCGGATCAGATTTGACGAAGTCGAGTATACTATCGTTTTTCAGGGCCAGCCCTGACCGGAAGCGCTACATTGCCAGTATGTTGGCATTCTTCTTGTGATAAACCCTTCCCTTGTATAGTTCATTGCGATCACAAGTCCTTATGCACCGCCAAATTTCCGACAAATTTCGTTTTGTTATGCCACAAGCCCGACGCAGCTGCTACGGCCCGGCTGATCTGCCGGAAAGTGTTCAAAGTGCACTAACTGCATAGAACCCAAGTAAACTCTATGCAATTTCCGATAATTTATCTGCACATTCCTAAAACCGCCGGAACCAGTTTCCGCGTCAGCGCAGAGGAGTTTTTTGGCGAAGACAATATTCTCCATGATTACGGTGAAAACTCTGCGCAAACTTCTAACGATATTCTGGCAGGCTACTACCAGTCCGATGATAAAACAGCATTGCGTGCACGTGGCCTGACGAAAAAATTTCTTGGTGGGCATTTTTCTCTGCCACGCTACAGAGAAGTGTTTCCGGATTCACCGATTACGACGTTCTTCCGTGAACCGGTTAATCGTGTTGTATCTGAATACGTACACTTCTCCAACCATCACAACTACATCGGTACTCTGGAAGATTTCTACCGAAGCAAAGACTTTCAGAACCGACAGCAACGGACTCTGGGCGGCTTAAAACCTACTGATCTGGATTTCTACGGGTTAACAGAGCGCTACGAAGAGAGCCTGCAGATGTTTAATACCCGGTTTGGTACATCGCTAAAATTTTCAATCCTGAATACCGGAGTAACGAAACTCCAACCCACCGAAAGTCAGATTGAAGAGATCAGACACCTGAACCAGGCAGATAGCGAAATCTATCAGTGTGCACTGCAAAACTTTGAGCATCAGTCCACCTCAAACAAATCACCACTTACCGTTGCTAACACATATCGCAGTAATCTGGGTGGTATCCGCAACAATCGTCTATGTGGCTGGGTATTTAAATCCGGAACCTCCAATCCAACTGAGCTGGTAGTCAGCGTCAATGGTGAACAACGACTCACCACCAGCGCAGATGTATCGCGGCCCGACTTAGTCGATGCCGGTTTACACCAAACCGGAACCTGTGGATTCGCAATACCCCTGCAGGACCTGGGACCCATAAACCAACAAGACTCAATTTCAGTAAAAACGGCAGATGGCGCTTACGAGTTGATAAACAGTCCGTTAGTCATCGAATGTAACGAGGAAAAACGCAGAGCCTGATGATGTGGAATACAATTGAAAAATTATGGAAGCGCGGCGGCGAGTTTAAGCAACTAAAAACAGACTGGGATAACAACGGTTATCTGGCCCTTCGTGGTTTTTTTAACCCTGAAGAACTCGCAGCCTTTGACAACGATGTGTCAGACATCTGGAACCACCGCAGCACAAAAGCCGGGGACATAAC
>CALLLY010000410.1 GCA_938008205.1 uncultured Granulosicoccaceae bacterium | reverse complement strand
CTCTTGTCGCTCAGGGTATGGCTGCCGCACTCCCCTACCTTGATCATTTTGCTGCAGCTAACACCCTGGAACATCTAGCCGCCCTTGAGCCCTGTTTGAAAAAACTATGATCTCACTATTTAATGCTTTCAAGCACCGGTTTAACTATTGAATACATCAACAAACGCAGATTTGCCGGGTGACATCTCGGCCACCGCACAAACTCTGAAAGCCAACGGCAACCAGTTCGCGGTAGCAACGGTCGTTAGAACTGTTGCTGCGACCGCTGCAAAGCCCGGTGCAAAGGCGATAATCAATGCGAGTGGTGAAGTGGTGGATGGCTGGATAGGCGGAGGTTGCGCCAGACACGCCGTCACCAAAGCGGCAATCAAATCCATCAACGACGGCGAGCCGCGACTTGTCAGCATTGCGCCTGAAGACCTGCTGGAAGAACAAGGCCTAACCGCCGGTGTTGAACAGAACGGCGTTATTGCCGCCAACAATATGTGCCCCAGCCAGGGATCAATGGAAATATTCGTTGAACCAGTGTTGTCCGACCCGCAATTGTTAATCATGGGTACCAGTCCAGTCGCAATCATGCTGGCGCAGCTGGCACAGCCTTTTGCTTTTACTGTGGTGCAAGCCAGCCACAGCACTGTTGAAAACACCGCTTCCGAACGTCCATTTCTAACTTACGAGAATCTCCCGGCGACGCACGAGCAACGCTACATCGTTGTTGCCACCCAGGGCAGCGGTGACCTTAAAGCCTTACAGGCGGCTATGGCACTGCAGGCTCGTCAGATCAGTTTTGTCGGTAGCCACAAAAAAACACAGCATCTGAAAGACAAACTGGTTTCGATGGGCGAAACTGACAACCATGTAGATGCCATTAAAGGCCCCGCTGGCCTGGATATCGGTGGTGTCACACCACAGGAAATTGCTCTGTCGATACTGGCAGAAATCATCTCCATTCGCAGACGTAAATCAGAAACGCTTTTGCAGAGCTGACCAGATTTCATTATTCTTGAAAGACCTAATCGAGCGCACACAATGATACTGAAAGACGAAGTACAAATACCCCTTGATAGAAACACCGTATTTAATGCACTGAACGATCCTGAGATTCTAAAACTCAGTATTCCAGGTTGTGAAGAAATAAACAGCCATAGCGATACCGAACTGGAGGCTGTTGTTGTTGTAAAATTCGGTCCGGTTAAGGCCAGCTTTAACAGCAATGTTGAGCTCGACCCCAGTGCCGGACCGGAACAGTTCAAGCTTAGTGGCAGCGGTGATGCAGGCGTTGCCGGATTCGCTAAAGGCGGGGCCGATGTGCTTCTGAGTGAAAACGACGACGGCACCCTGCTCGCCTATGAAGTCAACATCGACATCAGCGGTAAACTCGCTCAGGTGGGAAGCCGCCTGATTGAAGGCACTTCAAAGCGCCTTGCAAAAAAGTTTTTTGTTAACTTTGAAGAGGCCCTTATGAGTCGGCATACCTGAGCATGCAGCATCATTAGATTCTCATTAACACATCTGCCGTATGATATAAGCGTAAAAGCCATTGGTATGCGTTGAGCATATAGCAACCACACGAATGGCTTTGTTCTTTTCCTGTTTCAGCTATGTATCAGAACACCTGCATTGCAAGCGATCGCTTCAATGAGCTCTATCCGGCAAAACGAGTTTGTTGTATCCCTTTTACACCAAGACCGGTGATTGCAAATAAACCACCGGCCTGTGGCTGATGCGAACCTTCAGTCAGCCCCAAACCAATCGAAGTGAAAAACAATACATCCAGATCTCTACCACCAAACATCGGTTTGCTCGGACGCTCGATGGGCAAATCGATGGTGGTGAGCAACTGCCCTTCGGCAGAGATTCGATAGATTTGCCAGCCACTGACACCTGCCTGCCAGTAACATCCTTCAGAATCTACGGTGCCGCCATCCGGCCGACCGTCAACAGCGTTGGTATCGAAAAATACCCTCGGCTCCCCGGGCATACCTGAGGTCTGGTCGTAGTCACTGGCCCAGATAGTACGGACGGATTTATCGCTGTCTGAGAAATAAAAAGTCTTACCATCATTCGAAAACGCAGAGCCATTAGTAGTAAAAAACTGATCACGCCAGGCAGTGACTGTGAGATCAGGATCGAGGCGGTAGAACCGGCCAATAGCCTCTTTGGAATCTCCACCGTCTTTCATTGTGCCCGCCCAGAACCTGCCCTGTGCATCGGTGGTTCCATCATTAAAACGATTGTATGGCAAGTGCGACTCGGGATCGGCAATCTGTTGTTTTTTTCCAGACTCAGGATCATAAAACCAGAAGCCGGTTTGCGTGGCAAGCAGCAATCCGCCCTGCTCTCGTACCGCCAGACACCCCACTGGCTCACCATAGTCGATGGTTGTATTTTCACGGGTGGCCGGGTTGTAGCGGTGAATAAGACCGGCAGGAATATCTACCCACCACAGTACCTGTGCGCGATCATCCCACACCGCGCCTTCACCAACCTGGCTGTGGCTGTCAACCACACATTCAATAGAAATTTGCATAGAACAGCTTTCAGTAAAAACCGCAATTATATCTTACCGCCAGGCCGCAACAGAGTAATTAATCACCACACTCGATTAGTACACCCAGAACATAACCCATAATACGTTGTCAGGATCGGGCCGCCAGCCTACAACACAAATGGCGGCGCATAACCACCAAGGCGAGACGTCTCAAACCCCAGACTTACCATGGATTCACAGAGTTTTGTTGCGCAGGCCACACCGTCAATAACCGGCAATCCATGTTGCTGCGAAAGTGCCCTGGCAAGATCTGTCATACCAGCGCAACCAAGTACGATTGCTTCGCAATGATCTTCAGCAATTGCCCGGCTTATCTCGTCACTGATGCGAGCACGTGCATCGCTGTGCGGGATTTCGAGCTCCAGAACCGGTACCTCGGACGCGCGTACTTTTGCACAACGCGCCATCAGTCCATATCTCTGCAAATTGTGCTCAATGGCGGGTACCGAGCGCGACAGTGTCGTGACCACCGAAAACTTATTGGACAGCATTGATGCGAAATGAAACGCCGCCTCACCAATGCCGATGACAGGCTTTTCAGTTAAACAACGGGCCGCATCGAGCCCCGTATCGTCAAAGCAGGCCAGAACAATCGCGTCTGCGTGAGAGTGATTTTTGATGAGGTCGAGCAAGCCAGGTACGCACAATGCTTCGTCGTAATAACCTTGAATACTGGCAGGGCCGGAACGCGGATTAACAGCAATAATCTCTGTGCCGTCAGATGCCACCGATTGCACCGCCGCTTCAATTTTAGCCGTCATACTCGCGGTGGTATTCGGGTTAATCACCAGCAACTGCATTACACTTCGCCCCCCAGATAAGCCGCTTTGATTCGGTCGTCGTCTTTAAGATCTTTTGAAAACCCCGACAGCACCACATTGCCGGTCGATAACGCGTAAGCACGATGAGAGATAGACAACGCCATTCTGGAGTTTTGTTCTACCAGCAGCACCGTGACTTTCTCATCACGACTAATCGCGACTATTGCCCGCGCAATATCCTGCACCAGCTTAGGGGCTATTCCCAGGGAAGGTTCATCGAGTAACAGCAAGCGTGGTTTCGACATCAGCGCGCGCCCGATCACCATCATCTGCTGTTCACCACCTGACAAAGTACTGGCTTGTTGAGAGTATCGTTCGCGCAGCCTTGGAAAACGTTCAAGTACCTGCTCGAGAGACTGCTTAATTTCTGTTTTGTCGTTGCGGCTAAACGCCCCCATCAGCAGATTATCTTTTACCGACATATACGGGAACACCCGCCGACCTTCAGGCACCATGGATATCCCGCGCGTCACAATATCGGAAGGGTTTGTTCCATCAAGCCTTTCACCCATAAAATGAATGCTGCCGGAGTGAATCGGGCTCAGCCCGGTGATGGCTCTGAGTATTGAAGACTTTCCTGCACCATTAGCCCCGATCAGTGCGACTGTCTCTCCTTCTTCGAGGTCAATTGATACATCTTTCAGGGCATAGATGTGATCATAGTAAAGCTCCACATTTTCAAGCGATAGCATTTTGGCCACGGTCAGATTCCGATCACATCATCTTCGCTACCGAGATACGCCTCGATAACCTGATCATTCGACTGAATTTCAGCGGGGGACCCTTCGGCAATTTTTTCCCCAAAGTTAATCACCACGATGCGATCACTGATTTTCATGACAGCCGCCATGTCGTGCTCGACCAGCAGTACCGTTACACCGCGCTCATCTCTGAGCCTGCGAACCAGATTTACCATATGCATGGTTTCGTCGTGGTTCATACCGGCAAACGGTTCATCTAGCAGAAGCACTTTCGGATCTGTTGCAAGGCCTATGGCCATTCCCAGAGCGCGCAGGTGGCCCTGTGGCAA
>CALLLY010000409.1 GCA_938008205.1 uncultured Granulosicoccaceae bacterium | reverse complement strand
TCCAGTGCTTTACTATTCACATTCATGATATGCCCGGACGCATGCATGATGGCAATGGGGCGGTCGGTGGATACCTGATCGAGGTGGTGCCGGGTAATGGTTTTATCGTTGTAGTAGATCGGGTCTATCGCCCAGCCGGTCAACGGCGTTGCTGCATCTGTCAGTGTTTTCTCTATCTCTTTCAGACGCACAACCACGTCATCTACAGACTTAAGGCCTGTCCAGACTTTGCCGTGTGGGTCCATCCGGTCAAAGTAACCGCAATATACATAGCGCCACCACTTGCCCTCGACAGCATGCGAGTGCCCTTCGACCAGACCCGGCATCAGCACCTTACCGGCAAATTGATCATCCAGTGTGTAGCTGCCAAAACCTGAAAGCTCCTCAAGTGAGCCTGCGCCGAGTATTCGACCGTCGCGGACCGCCACATGGGTAACAACGGGGCGCGCCGGATTCATGGTGATTATTTTCCTGGCACTGTAAATGGTGGTCAGCATGGGTCTTTACCGGAGTGTTATGATTAATCGAATCGGTATTGCGTGTAGACAGTAAAACGTTATTGGACTGTTGTATAGAAACTACCACATCGTTCACGACGCTTCATTTTTGGTTGAAGCACACATTCCCAGGCTCTCACCTGGGTGGATTATCCCCAATCTGTGATCACGCTGGTTACAGGTGATATTCTTGCAGGGTATTTAGTTGCCGCACTTCAGTGGCTACGCCATAAAGTATTGAGGATAAATGATGTCGATTGCGATAGTTTTGATGGTACTGCTTGCAAGTATTTTCACTTGCCACTATCTCGCCGGAAAACGAGGAGCCAACCCGGTATTCTGGGGAGTTATGGGGGCAGTATTCGGTCCCTTGGCGATTCCATTCATATTTTTTGCGAAGTTCGATGTTGGCTCCGATAACCACAGTGAATAATCATTGCGGTCGAATGTACCGATAAAACGATTCGCATAGTAGTGAGTGCTTTATCCGGGTTGACTTTCACAAAGAGAATGCTAACGTCGTAGTCATGAACAGATTAGTACGATGTGGCGCATTTCAAATTATTTCCATCATTCCTTAGGAATGGTGGGTTTGGATCGTTAGCATTCATAACCCGCTGAGAGGCGGGTTTTTTGTGTCCGCTTCTTGAGCTTGAATCAACCTGGCAGGACGCAACATGAAAAGAGTAGCTGTATTTGGTAATACGGGAGGTGGAAAGTCCACCCTTGCAGCAAGGCTTGCCGATATCACAGGCCGACCTTTAATCACACTGGATAAAATCGAGTATTTGCCGGGTGGTGAAAAAATTCCTCATGACCAATATCTGAAAATCCATAGCGAACTTGTTTATAGTGAACAGTGGATCATTGATGGTTTCGGCTGTGTGCCTTCTGCGTGGGAACGTTTTGAAAAAGCGGATACGCTCGTTTACGTTGATTTGCCGCTTCATACGCATTTTTACTGGGTGACTAAGCGATTTATTAAGGGGCTTTTTGTTAATCCGCCAGGGTGGCCGGAGCGCAGCCCGATAATAAAAAGTACACTTACCAGCTACCGTGTCTTATGGCTTTGCCACCGCAAGCTTACACCAAGATATCGTAAACTGGTGGCTGACTCACAAGGCAAAAAACAGGTGTATCACCTTAGAAGTCCCGGTGATATCAAAAAATTTCTTGATAGTTCAGGCTCGAACCCGCTGAACGGGTAATAGCAAAAGCTGAGTGACTGCTGGCCAATTGCACAGCAGGCAATCCGAAATGGTAATGCGAGCTTTTCGGCTCCAACGCTTTGTTACAAATTGGTGGAAATTTGCGCTTTATACTCTGTGAGAATCAGTGAGAGGGTGTATCGCACTACGCCATTTATGGACGCCAAAAGGATTATTGCAGGCTTTTTTTTACCGGATGACGAGAGCTGGCTGCGGCATGCCAATCCGTGGTCGATATGGACGCGATTCATCACATTGCCATTCATAGTGCTGGCGGTGTGGTCCAGAGTATGGATTGGCTGGTATTGTCTGGTTCCACTTGCTGTCTTGATCGTTTGGGTCATTATTAACCCGAGATTGTTTGCCAAACCAGCCAGTTACGACAACTGGGGTTCTAAAGCTGTGCTTGGAGAACGAATCTATGTAAACGATACTGGTGGTTGTAAACAAAGTCGGCATAAAATCGCGATTTTGGTACTGACCATTTTGCAGACGGTTGGTGGTCTGATTCTGTTGTATGGTGTCTGGAAACTGGACTTCCAAATTACTTTGCACGGAATGTCTTTTATTTACTTGTCAAAAATGTGGTTTTTAGATCGAATGGTCTGGCTGTATGAAGATATGCAAGAAAGCCCCGGATAAACATTCAGACCTCTGAAAACCACTCAATACCTCACAGAGGAAGTACCTGTGACATAACGTTCGGTTTAGTATAAACGATCCAGCGTTAGTGAATTGAAATGAAATATCTATATCTAATACTGGCAATTCCGGGTCTGGTGTTACCTTACGGAGCGTTCATTCCCTGGCTTGTTTCAAATGGCGTCGATCCGAAATTGATGGCTGCCCAGGCTTTTGAAAATAACATCGCAGCTTTCGCCTGGCTGGATGTGATTGTTGCAGCAGTTGTGTTGTTATTCTTTATCATGGTAGACGGGAAGCGAAACAAGGTGAAAAGTCGTGGGTATGCGGTTATTGGTACCTTGTGTGTTGGCGTCTCTTTCGGGTTGCCGCTTTATCTGTATTTACGCGAAAAGCAACTATACAGCTGATAGTTTTGTATTCTGCTCAGAGCATATTGGGGAAATTCTGCAAAGCAGTATTAAGAGTTGAGAGTTTTCCCGTTTGTTCAACAGGTGTGAGTAAGCTATGACAATAATATCCGGAAGATGTCTGTGTGGTGTGGTGCGTTATGAAATCTCTGGTCCGTTAGGTTCTGCAGATCATTGCCATTGTTCAATGTGTCGGCGGCAACACGGTGCCGCTTTTTCGACGTATGTGGATGTACGGCCAGAGGATTTTCGCTGGAGCGATGGTAAATCGCAGGTAAAGGTCTACGAGGTTGATTCCGGGGCCGGGTGGTGCTTTTGCCGTGTGTGTGGATCTTCGCTGGCTGGTTCTGAGAACGGTGAAATCACTTCGGTAACGCTGGGCACACTTCACGGGGAAGTCGATATTAAACCGGCTTGCCATATTTTTGTTGGGTCAAAGGCATCGTGGTACCCGATCACTGATGATCTTCCACAACATAATGAACGAGCAGGTGCGGGGAAACAGCAATGGCAAGACTAATACTGGTGTGTGGACCAACCGGAGCAGGGAAAACCACTTATGCGTTGTCTCTTAGTGAGCGCGAATCGGCGGTGCGTTTTTCCATTGATCCGTGGATGCAAACCTTGTATGCCGCGGATATGACCACCCTTGATTACTCATGGATGATTGAGCGGGTGAATCGCTGCTATGAGCAGATCTGGGAGGTTACTGAGCAGATGTTGAATCTGGACGGTAATGTGGTGCTTGATTTGGGCTTTACTACCAAAGCGCAGAGGCAGGTGTTTGCAGATAAGAGCAGCACACTGGGTATACCAGCGGAGGTGCATTATCTCAGTGCGCCTGCTGATATACGAAAAAAACGTGTTGAGAAACGCAATGCAGAAAAAGATCCCAAGGTATATGCGTTTGAAGTAACCGACGTAATGTTTAATTTTATGGAGCCAAGATTTGAAATTCCAGATAAAAAGGAGCTGGAGCATGGTTGTGTGGTGACAAACGCATAAGGTTTTATTGGTTATCCGGCTGTTTTTGGTATCACCTGCTGCGGGTATTGCTCAATACTATTGCGATGGTTTTTTGACGTTGTCGCCGAACATATCTTCGGGTTTTATTTCTTTCTTTGGAAGGTGCAATCAAACTTAAAAGTTAGCCGTTGAACATACGGTCAATTCTGTCTTTTTTACTATTAGAGGTGATTTCGTATGTTTAAGGTATTGTCTGGTGAGCATATCGACAATAGAGATACTGCCAGTATTTTACGTATCGGTTTAGGGCTGGTGTTTATTGTTGGAGGATACAACAAGCTGTCACAGCTTCTTGATCCGGAACGAACGTCGGCAATTGTGGGGAGTTACACTGGTGGCAAGGGGTATATCAATGAGTTTTTTCTTGATTTTCTGTTTTCAGGCTCAGTATTAACTCCGTGGGGATTTCTAACGGCATTGTCTGCGTTTGAGTTGTTCAGTGGCTTGGCTTTAGTGGCGGGTTTGCTTGTGCGCCCTCTTGCATTGATTTATGCGTTTCTTTTGTGGACCTTTGTATTTTCACTTCCCGTGGTAACAACCCCGGGGGTAGAAACGAGTGTGAGTACTTATACTTCACCGGCTATGTTTGTGCAGATGAGAGATATTGCTTTATCGGGCTTTATGTTTGTGTTGCTGGCACTGGGATCAGGGCGTTTCAGTGCAGATAGTAAATTACTAACCAATGGCGTCAACAGTGACAA
>CALLLY010000408.1 GCA_938008205.1 uncultured Granulosicoccaceae bacterium | reverse complement strand
GCGGCAGGCTTTTCTCTGTACCTGTATGCAATGATCAAACAGCCATCAGAGACATTGTTCTATAAAGTATCGGGTATATTTGCGATTGTCTTTGCAGCAGCACTACCTGCTGTGGTGATGAACCTGACTTCATCATGGCTGGCAGCAGCAGCTTACTTTCCAGCACAACTGGCACTTTGCGGAATCGCCGCGCTATACCGATCAGATGATACTCTTGAACCGGCGTATATCTTTCAAAAAGCACTCTCTTACTGCGTGATTACACTGACAACCGGGTGGCTGAGCTTTTACTGCTTAACAAATATTTAAAAACATTCGTCAGCCTGATTTATCAAAAGAATATTACAAAATCTGGCTTAGAAACTCACGAGTTCGTGGATCGGATGCTTCAGTAAAGAACGTCGCTGGTGGTCCATGCTCTACAATGACACCGCGATCCGTAAAGTAAATATGATCGGCAATCTCTCTGGCAAATCCCATTTCATGGGTAACCAGAATGCACGTCATACCGGATTGTGCCAGATCTTTTATTGCCACCAGCACCTCCTTCACTGTCTCGGGGTCGAGGGCTGCAGTAACCTCATCGAACAACATGATATCTGGATTCATCGCCAGTGATCGCGCGATCGCCACGCGCTGTTGCTGACCACCGGAAAGCTCGCCCGGGTAGCTGTCTTCTTTACCTTGTAAATTCACCTGCGCCATCAATTGCCGCGCGCGCTTTTCAACGTCTGCCTTGTTTTCCTTAAGCACTTTGATAGGAGCCATCATGACGTTTTCAAGCGCAGTTTTGTGCGGGAAAAGGTTGTACTGCTGAAACACCATGCCGACTTTTTTTCTAAGCTCAAGTTTATTGAGCTTTGGATCATGCACTTCCAGTCCCTCTACGGTGATGGAACCACCCTGGATGTCGTTGAGTGCGTTAATACAGCGAATCAGTGTTGATTTGCCTGAACCGGAGGGTCCGATAATACAAATGACCTCTCCCTTCATCACATCAATAGAAACTCCCTTCAGAACTTCCAGCGTGCCGAATGATTTATGCACATCAACAATTGAAACGATGGGCTGGGACTCGTCCCACTGAACATTGCTCATAATGAATTCCAGATGCGCCTGGTTAACAAGGTTATTCTGTAGAACACAGGTATAGCCACTAGAGCTTTACCGCATATCGTTTTTCCAGCGCCATTGTCGCTTTCGCAATCGGGAAACAATAGGCAAAAAAAATCAACAGAGCAAAACCATAGAACGGCACCAACAGTTCGGGGCGATTGTTTTCCGCTTCGATGGCTTGCCTGCTTAGCGTGATCAACTCTTCAACCCCCAGCAGCGAGCACAGTGGAGTTGCCATAGTAAGTATGGCGTACCAGTTCATCCATGGCGGGATCATACGTTTGAAACACTGCGGCAGAATAATCTGCCATAAAGTCTGGTGCCTTGAATACGCTAACGATTCTGCGGCTTCCCACTGACCACTGGGCACTGAATTAATCGCGCCGCGAACCACTTCGGATATGTTGGCCATTATTGGCAGGCAAAGACCGAATACTGCCTTCATCCAGTCTGGAATGCGGACTATTTTACCGCCTATTTCTACTTCAAAGGGTAATGCCAACAACACAATAAACAATAACACCAGCCATGGGGAGTTGCGAAAAGCTTGAGTCAGGAACTTGGCCGGGTAACGAATCAGACGCATCGGCGAGATCTGCATAAGCCCTAAAACAACACCGGCAACGGTGCCGAACAACATGGCAAAAAACGAAATAATAATATTGAAGAAAAATCCGTCCATTACGATAAACGGAATCCACTTAAACAATGCAGAAAACGCCTGACCCATGGTGTAGTTAGAAGCCGCCAGCGCAAACCCCGGCCACAGCACAATGAGTAACGGCAACGCAATCCAGAACCAGCCCGGCAGTTCAGAAAGCCATCGAGAAAACATGAGATCGTCAGCTGTGTGAGGGTTAATACCCCGATACGGCTTTAATACAGGCAGGTCGGTAGCGGGCGCTTTGTCAATTGCCGGTATGCGCGATGAAAAGGGAAATCTCACCGTCTACCCTCCATAGCCCGGGATACGTGTTGCTCTCTCCCAGCGGCTCATTCCCATAACAAGAATACCCACCAATACAATAAAAGAGACAAACAGCAATAACATGGTCGGGTAAAGCGCACTTGGATAATCATTCCAGATACTGACACACTGATATAACAACTCGGGCACAGCAATGCCTATCGCCTGGGTGGTGGTTTTAACCAGATTAACAAGGTTATTGTTCAGTGCGGGCAGTGATACCCGAAAAGCCAGCGGTAACACCACTTCAACATAGGTTTGAAACCGTGAAAACCCCAACGCACTGGCAGCTTCCTGTGTGGATTCAGGTACCGCCTCTATGCCGGATCGAAAGATCTCGACGTTGAACGCGCCTGCGAAAAACGACAAAGAAATTATTGCCCAGCCCACATTGGAAATGATTGGCACTTCCGTCCAGCCATCGGGGCCAGTCACTGAAGGGGTAAACTGCCCCAGTGCAAAGTAGAAAAATAGAAGTTGCACGAATGGCGGTGTATTACGGAAGAACTGAATATATCCCTGAACACAACGCCTCACCCATTTTGAAGGCGAGTTTTGCAGCCACGCTCCTACCACACCGATGATTACCGACAGTATCACGCACGCAAAAGACAGCATGAGCGTGTACTGTAACCCCTTGACTATTCGAGCCCATTGTCGGGGTTCGTAGAAGAATATAAAGTTCCAGCGCGGATAATTGTCGGCCAGTTCGACAAAGTACTGTGAGAACGCTTCCAGCATTCTATTTCGTGTACCGAACAGTGATTGACAGATGCCGACAGGCCTCAGGAATACAGCGCAGATTCTCTAACATACAATAGTCAATGTACGGTTAATCATTGGTCCGGCAACTCTGATAGTAGCGCGTAGAAAAGACAAAAGGCCTGACGGCCTTTTGTCTGCTAACCTGGCCCGGCACCTACTCTGCAGCTAACCAATCACCGTAGGCCGCTTTTTTATCAGCGAGATACTTAGTAGGCTGAATGCCCCACTTTGACTCGAGCTCGATCAGCTTGCCTGACTGATGCATGTTGAAAGTGATACCTGACATGAAATGTCCGAACACGCAGTCTTTCTCAGCCAGAGGTACAGCAAGACCCCAGGGGTTATCGTCTTCTGACGCCAGTGGCATCTCAAAGTCTTCGAATTCTCCTGAAGACAGATCAGATCCAATAGAAGAATCATCGTATACCCAGGCAACACACTTTCTATCACGCAGTGCCTGCTTGGCTTCTGCGTTTCCGGTAAAGGCGACTACCTCGACACCATAACGCTCGGTCACCACCTGATTATAGAAAGCGCCTTGCTTGCCACACACTGGCTTGCCACGAAGATCTTCCCAGTTTTTAAAGCCTAATGCCTTGGGTGCCATTATGTTGGTACCAGAGGTGTAGTAGTTAGGTTGAACAATACCTACAATCTCACGCCGATCAGCGCGATCTGACATAGTAGCGATCATTAAGTCAATTTTGCCCTGCTCAAGGAACTGCATTCGATTAGACGATTGCACAGCGACTGTCTCTAGCTCCACGCCCATGGCATCTGCCACTGCCTGCGCAAAGTCGATTTCCATGCCAACAATAGAACCATCGCTGTCACGGAAGCCCCACGGCTTGTAGTCAGCCTTAACACCGACAACCATCTTGCCGCGCTCCATTACCTTGTTCCAGGTATCGTTGGTGCACTGCGCAGCGTAACCGGCTGTGGTTGTCAGCAGGCTGGCAGCCAATGCTGTGGTTATCGCGAGTAGACTTCGTTTCATTGCATTTCCTCTTGTAGTCAGTGACGCACTGAACCCCGGTACAGCACGTTCAGAGTTGTTGGACGTACAACGAGAAACGTTATACGGATGACACTTCGCCAGATTAGCGGCAAAATAAAACTATTACAAACGCTAATTCTGTTGTGATAGCTTGACTTTGGTAATATCCGGGCGGCGCCGGGGCGCACGGCAAATGTAACATCCAAAATATTACCAGCGCAGAAATCCCCACCTGAACCCGGAAATAATACAGGTCGGGAGGCTGGTGCCGTAAACGCCGGCTGTACTTAGCACCGGTAGATATGTGAAAAACTCACACGTCTGATTCGCCAACACCAACTTTATGTGTTAACCAAAAACGAGTATGCAACATGCCTGAATCCGGATTGCCAACACACGCCGCTGTTGTTGTGATAGGCGGAGGCATCATGGGATGTTCAACGCTTTATCATCTGGCAAAAGCCGGCGTTAGCGATGCGATTTTGCTGGAGCGCAACCAACTCACATCCGGTACGACATGGCATTCCGCAGCACAGGTGCGTGCACTGCGATCAACCAGAAACCTGACGGATCTCATTCGCTATTCCATTGCTCTGTATCAGGAACTTGAACAGGAAACCGGCCTGTCTACGGGCTGGATAAACAAGGGCTCGTTGTCCATTGCCACCACACCAGATCGGTTAGCACATATAAAGCGGCAGGAAGCACTTGCGCATCTGTTTGGTGTACAGGC
>CALLLY010000407.1 GCA_938008205.1 uncultured Granulosicoccaceae bacterium | reverse complement strand
TAGCGGTCAGCGTTACTGGAAAGCCATGTGGCGATTTACATCTTTATAAAGCAGGTAGCGGAACGTTCCATCACCACCGGCATAACAGGCTTGCGGGCAATAGGCACGCAACCACATGTAGTCCCCGGCCTCCACCTCAATCCAGTCCTGATTCAGGTTGTATACGCCCTTGCCTTCCAATACGTACAGGCCGTGTTCCATAACGTGGGTTTCGAGAAACGGGATAACACAGCCGGGTTCAAAACTGACGATAGTGATGTGCATGTCATGGCGTAAATCCGTTTTATCCACGAACCGTTTGGTCGCCCAGCCATCGTTGCTGCCCGGCATCACATAGGCGTCGATATCACTTTCCTGAACCACGATCACATCCGGTTCGTCCAGCCCTTTCACATACCGATAAGGTTTTCGAAACCAGTGAAACTCCGCCTGCTCACTACCAGTGTTATATAACGACCACCGTGCACTGGGAGGTATATACACATAGCTGCCGCACTCAAGTGCATGAGTTTCATCATTGACTGTGAGGGTTAAGTTACCGCGGGTAACAAACAAGGTTGCCTGCACGCCCTCTTCAGTTTCCGGCGTGTTGCTGCCCCCTCCCGCTTCAACCTCCATCAGGTAGTGAGAGAACGTGCTGCAGAACCCGGCTATCGGAGAGGCCAGCACCCACAATAAAGTGTCCTCCCAGAACGGCAGGCGGCTGTTGACGATATCTGTCATCGACCCGCGCGGAATGACCGTGTAAGCCTCGGTAACAATAGCTCTTCGGTCCATCAAGGTACTTTGAGGCGGCACCGCACCCGCGCGCACCGACAGTCTTTCGGGGTTCATTTTGTTGCTCTGGAAATACGATTGAAACTCAATCGAACAAAGTCAGAATTGACTGAAATCAATGGTGTACGGAATATCAAACGTATACTCCTGCAGGTTGTCACCGTCACCAATATAGTCCATCACCACAAACAGACTCTGGCTTTTGATGGGCGTTAACACACCGTGCCATGTGTTGCGGCGGTAGTTCACTCCCTGATACCCCTGCGTGATAAACGCCTCGGGCTGCTGCGGTGTGTTGTTAACGTCTTGTGCAACAATCACCACATAGGGTTCATTTTTTGTTGGCATAAAAGCCTGTGAGCCCAATGGATGTCTTTCGACATAGGTGAGTGTTAACGGGTTGTTATAAGCCTTTGCATCGAACAAACTGATTCCAGGCTTACCGCTAGGGCAAATATCGAGCGTTGCCAGATCACTATACCTCAGGCAATTACCGCTATTGATAGCGATCGGTTTACTACCCTCAAGCTCGATCACCTCACCGTATGGCGCAAAGGCCCCGGCTGTTAAAAGCTTTGGAATAAGTGTTGTTTGATTTTCAGGCATATTATAAATAGTCAGGTCGCTGCACTCACTGTGCAGCGACCACAAGCTACCTAGCGATATCTGTCATCGCCCGGACGCGGGCCACGAGGCCTGTCGTCATAGTCGTCGCGATACTCATCACGATACCGGGGGCGATCATCATAACGAGGCTCATCCCGGTACTGTCTGTGATCGTAGCGTGGCTCATCGCGATACTCCGGTTCGTTACTATACCGGGGCTCATCACGATACTGTGGCTCATCACGATGGCGATCATCGTAGCGAGGTGCTTCATGTCGGTTATCACGTGAGTCGCCCTGAGCCTCAGCTCTTTCGGGGTAAACGTCATCGCGGCCGCGCTCTGAACCATGATTACCACCACGCGAACCGGAAGCTTCCTCGCCGTCTTCGTCAGGAACGATGGCATTCAGAACAATGGCAAGCAGCGCCGCTGGCAACAGACCGGACGTCATCAGCATTTTTAATGTTTCCGGCAGATGTTGCAACGCCGTCGGCACCAGTTGCAAACCCAGGCCTACGGACAATGCGACAGCAAAGATCATCAGGTTTCGGCGATTCCAGTTGACGTCCGATAACAGACTGACACCAGCCGCTGCGACCATGCCGAACATCACAATCACACCACCACCCAACACTTCAATTGGCACGGTTGAAATTGCAGCGCCAACTTTCGGGAAGAAACCACAGGCAATAAGGAACAACGCACCCAGAGTCACAACATGACGGCTCATGACACCAGTCATGGCGATCAGACCGACGTTTTGACTGAAAGAGGTGTTTGGCAAGCCGCCGAATACACCGGCAACTGCGGTACCGATACCATCAGCGTAAGTCGCACCACTGATCTCACGATCTGTCGCCTCACGACCGGCACCACCTTTAGTAATACCCGACACATCACCGACCGTTTCAATGGCAGAGATTATTCCCATTAAACACATCCCAACCACGGCAGCAACACTGAACTGCAAGCCAAAGTGCATAGGGTCCGGAACCATGATATCGGCAGCCTTGGAAATAGGATCGAGATTCACTTCACCCATACCAAAGGCAACAGCATAACCGGCAATCAAACCGATGAGTACGGCAGCTATTGATATCAGGCCACTGGTAAAAAACTTCAGCAACAGGGTTACCACAATCACTGTCAGCGCCATGGACCAGTTTTTCAAACTACCAAAATCAGCCGCTTCCATCTGAAAGGTTGCGGCGCCCCCAGCAGCGTACTTGATACCTACAGAAACCAGCGAGAGACCAATCAGCAAAACAATCAAGCCGGTCACCAGTGGTGGTAACCAGTGTCGAATACGACCGATAAACGTGCCGAGGAAAAAGTGAAAAATACCGCCGGCGACAATACCACCCATCAATATCGCCATCGCATCCACGCCCTTGCCCGCGACGATCGGGATCATAACAGGCAGAAACGCAAAGCTGGTTCCCTGCACAATTGGCAACCGCGCTCCGAAAGGGCCGACACTAACGGTTTGCAGCAAGGTTGCTATACCCGCAAACACCATCGACATCTGGATCATGTAGATCATTTCACCCATGTCTGCAGAGCCAAAACCAAAGCCTGCAGCACCGGCAATAATAATCGCTGGCGTGACATTACTGACAAACATTGCCAGTACATGCTGTATCCCCAGCGGTATGCCCTTTACAAAGCCGGGGAAGTAGTTGGGGTCGCGCATCTGATCAGACGTCATCCCCGCGGTGGTTCTAGCCATATATTTCTCCAG
>CALLLY010000406.1 GCA_938008205.1 uncultured Granulosicoccaceae bacterium | reverse complement strand
CAGTCTGCCTGCTACGTTGAAATTCAGGTTAACCGCTCAGAAACCCGTTATGGCGTCGGATTGCATTCTAATATTGTTTGCGCTTCACTCATTGCGGTTTGCTCTGCGGTAAATCGGGCATCTAAAGATATTCTGACTTTTAAAGAATCATCTAACCCACAACCCGCTACAACATAACAATGCGGGTTAAGTGACTTTTGCGAGTCTGCGTTACGCAGGCTCGCATTGTTGTACCACTTCAACTTCACTGAATTCCATCGGTTTGACGCTGTCTATTTGTGCAAACTCGTACGGGTTGCTGATTGCCTGTGTATTAATGCAGCCAATACCGGGCGAGCGCAGTTCAACCGTGATCACTACTTTATCGGCATATTCTTCGACCTTCGATACTCCGACGGCATAGCCGCCTGCCGGTTGCGAGCCCATGGTTAATGCGACGACTCGCTGTCGGGTAAAGTCAACGGGTTTGGGTACTTCGACAGAGTGCTTTGCCAACTCACCACGATACTGTGCTTCTGTTTCAATCGGCAGGAATGACTTCACCGTCGAGCGATCATCCAGGTTGTAGTCGGCTTTGTGCAGCACCACATACTCCACCGCTACCGGCTCAACAGCCGTCACCGGTTCAGGTAACGGAATCGGCTGAGACGCCGGGGATGAATCATTGAAAAAGCTGCATCCTGCCATGAGTCCGGTCAATAAGGCCGTAATAGCAGCGCTATGAAACTTATGCATTCAAGACAACCTTTTAGCTGATGTGTATACCGACAGTATAGACGCTGAATTTACACGTTATGGTAACATCGCCACACAAGTTTAAGCATGGCTAAACGGCTGGAATCATGGCAAAGAAAAAGCAAAAAACAGTGACGGACGATCTTCTTTACGATGGCAGCCGCCCGTTTTTGATGTCTGAAGTCAGCACACGCGTAGAACCACTCTACGAATCAAAAAAAGACTACCGCAAACAACTCAAAGCAATAGTCAGTGAAATTGACGAACTGCAGGCGTTAATGAATGCGCAAAACCGCTACGGCGTGTTGCTGGTGTTCCAGGCGATGGATGCCGCCGGCAAAGACGGTACGATTCGCAGGCTGCTCACCGGTGTGAACCCGGCAGGTGTGCAGGTGTATTCATTTAAAAAACCCAGTGACGAAGAACTGGATCACGGCTATCTGTGGCGTATCATTCAGCGTATGCCGGAACGCGGTCGTATCGGGGTATTTAATCGTTCCTATTACGAAGAAGTGCTGGTCGTTAGAGTGCACCCCGAAATACTCACCAGGTACCAGAGAATACCAGAAGAACTCACCAACGATACCGAAGCTGTGTTTGAAAATCGTTTCGAGGAGATTCGCAACTTTGAATCTTACGCCACCGCTAACGGTATTCGGGTACTGAAGTTTTTCCTGAACGTTTCGCATCAGGAACAAGGACAAAGACTACTGGCAAGACTGGACGATCCAGCCAAACACTGGAAATTCGCTTTTGCCGATGTCGATGAGCGCGAACACTGGACCGAATATATGAAAGCGTTCGAAGATTGTATTAATGCCACCGCCAGTCCGGACGCACCATGGGCAGTTATACCGGCAGACGACAAACTGAACATGCGATTGTTGGTTGCGCAAACCGTGTTACAACATTTGAAGCAACTGAAGCTTTCAACACCACCGGCAAGTGAACGCCTGACTGATGAAATGGACGATATAAAAGCCCGCTTAAAAAACCAACAGGCTTAAAGAACGGAAATCTATGGACTGTTTTTTCACCACAGAAGATAACGACTGGTTTAATCCAACCAATCATACTCGTGGTCCGTGGCACGACCAGCATTGTCACGCCGGCCCGCCCACCGGGCTAATTGCAAGAGCACTTGAAAAGCTATTGCCCGAACAGCGCTTAACGCGACTTACCGTTAATCTGACCAGACCGATTCCATTCGCGGGTTTTCGCATCACCACTGCCATACAACGGCAAGGCCGCATAGTCTCAACCAGCAGTGCTGAATTGATCGACCGGGATAACCGCTGCTGTGTTACTGCCACCGCACTGCATATGTCAGAGCAACCGCCTGTACCACTGCCAACACATCAACGCCCGGCGCAAAACCCGAACGACGCTACAGTGGGTCTTTTTCCCATTCAACAAACCTTGCATGACCAGCCGGCGTTTAATGGTGAAGGCGTCATCGTCAAGTACCCCGCCGGACAGGACCATAACCCGGGCCCCACAGTCGCATGGATGAAAACAGTGCCGCTACTGGCTACAGAGCCGCCCTCACCTTTTCAGCGCCTGTGCCCGTTGGCCGATTGTGGCAATGCCTTTGGACGTAACGCGAACCCCGATGAAGTGAACTTCATGAATCCTGATCTCACAATTCTTTGTCACCGTGACCCGGTGGGAGATTGGCTGGGAACAGACGCCGCAGGATACTGGGAGCCTAACGGAATCGGTATGTCTGACGCGCATCTGTTTGACCAGCAAGGCAGTGTTGGCCGGGCCATTCAAACCCTGTTATTAAGACCGGCATCACAATGAACGGGATATTCTCAGGTTGTAGTATTTAAGAAAACCGACGCGCATGCCAGTCAGCCACCGCATTGCTGACGCACCGGAGTCCCTCGGGAACTCAACCAATCGAGCGGGTTAATTGCACGGCTCGATTGATCAAGTTGAGTCGAATCCCGTCCATTGGCAGTGACATCAGTCTAAAGAATGTCATTTTGCTGACGATCAGTTGGATACAGAGAAAAGTTCCTGACTGATCGAGATATCCCATGGCACCACGCATTTTGCTAATTGCTGGCATCACTTCAGCAATGCTTGCCGGTTGTTCGCAAACCGCCGAGAAACCTGAATTGTTTACCTCGAAAGAAATCCCTGAGGTGATAAAAACACAAGAGCTGGCCAGCGCTGATGACGATTTACTGGAAGTAAGCGCCAGCGCCAATGTTGAGACTTCTCCACAATTTCGTCCAATCAAATTGCCACCTGTTAAGCCTCAGCGAAAACAACTAACCTTCGCAATCGGCAACGATGTGACAACAGACGAGGCACAGGCTACCAGCCAGCTGGCTTACGTAAACGGTCAGCCAAACACACTGGCCCCGACATACCCCGGACGCCCGGTGCCAACCAAAGGCACCTCGAAACAGGAAGTGCTGGCGAGCATTGGTGCGCCACCGAGCAAACTGCCCGGCACGGCGGGATCAGAGGTTTGGGATTACGGCACTTTTCGGGTGTTTTTCAAAAACGACAAGGTAGCATTCACCAACGTTTGGTAACGCTATAGCCGTAGTTTTCGCCGAAGATCTGCGGCGTCGGCCAATACGTCATCGGCATTGAGGCTCGACACCGGGGCCTTTGTGTAGCCCCAGGGAAACACGACAACCGGGATGTTCGCCGCACGCGCGACACCTACGTCTGCTGCCGAGTCACCAATCATCAGCGATGAATGGTTGCTTGCACCAAGCTCCTGCAGGCAGGTTTGCAGGGGAAATGGGTGGGGCTTGCGATGATCGGTAGAATCACCGCCAATGACCGAGCTGAATTTTTCACGAATATTCAAATGCCGCAGTATCAGCTCCGCCATTTCATGCGGTTTGTTGGTACACACACCCTGCCGTAATCCTTTTTGAAAACAATCGCCCACCAGTTCAGCGATGCCCGGGTAAAAGTCAGTACGGTCACAACAATGAACTTTGTAGTGAGCCAGAAACGCCTGATATGTCGCATCTTTGTTATACACATCGAGACCGTCTCTGGCTTCAAACGCACGATCCAGCAGCTTGGCTGCACCATTACCAATCATCCGGCGAATTTCACTTACCGCAAGCGGCTTGAGCTCGCAGTCAGCAAGCACCAGATTGACAGCGGTGGCAATGTCGTCAGCGCTATCAACCAGTGTACCGTCAAGATCCCACACCAGCGTTTTGATACTGCTCCAGTTGATTGTCATAGTCAGCCGCGCAAAGCCTGTATATTTTTCTGATAGTGATCAGGATTTCCATCAGCAAAAACCCCTGATCCGGACACCAGGACGTCGGCACCGGCGGCAATCACCTGTGCAGCATTGTCGGCGTTAACACCGCCATCCACCTCGAGATGAATATCACGATCACCGATCATCGATCGAATCCGCTCGATTTTCTTAAGCTGGGAACTAATAAACGATTGCCCGCCAAAGCCGGGATTCACCGACATCACCAGAATCAGATCGACCCTGTCCATTACATACTCGAGCACGGTTTCCGGTGTTGATGGATTCAACGATACACCCGCTTTAACACCCAGCTGCCTGATCGCCTGCAAAGAGCGATCAAGATGAGGCCCTGCCTCGGCATGAACAGTAATAATATCGGCGCCGGCATCGGCAAAGTCTTTCAGGTATGCATCACACGGTGCGATCATCAGGTGTACATCCATCACTTTGTCCGTATGCGGACGCAGCGCATTAACCACTCCGGCGCCAATAGTTATATTCGGTACAAAGTGACCATCCATTACATCAACATGAATCCAGTCTGCACCGGCTTTATCAATCGCCCGAACTTCCTCACCCAGGCGGGCAAAATCAGCGGATAGAATTGATGGCGCTATTAGAACCTGACTCATGATATAAACCGTTTGATCTGATGCCGTATTGTATCGGGAAAACGCCACCAATGATTTACTTCAGCGCAAACTATGACTGACCCAGCCGATGTGTTTCATTCGGATTACAAGCCGACGCCATATTGGATCGACGAAACACAAACTGTTTATACGCACAGCACTGTGCCCGGCAAAACAGACGTGTTGGTTGTTGGATCCGGATACACCGGACTGCACTGCGCTCTGCAGACAGCTCGCGCAGGGTATAACACTGTTGTTGTCGAAAAATATCATTCAGGCTACGGCTGCAGTACACGCAACGGTGGCCAGGTGGCTGCCGGACTCAAACCATCGTTTTCAACTTTGGAAAAGCGCCACGGCGCGCAGCTTGCCGGGGAACTCTACGCAGAAGCCGATGCGGCATTGCAATGGATTGAAGCATTTGTCACAGCAGAAAATATCGACTGCGACTTTTCAAGGTGCGGTTGTTTTCATGCGGCACATTCAATAAAAGCCTTTAACTCTTTAAGGTCGGAACTAATTCGGGAGCCTAATCCACACAAAGCCTATCTGGTGCCACGCGCCGAACAACACACAGAGATCGGCAGTGACTTCTACCATGGCGGAATCGTCTATCCACAGGAGGCTTCTATCCACCCGGCCCGCTATCACCAGGGATTGGTACAAGCGTGCCACAACGCCGGTGTACAGTTTATAGAACACACCGAAGCAGTGCATTATGAAACAACCGATGACGGGTATCGTATTACACTCAATAACACCACTGAAGAACACACCGAAGCGAAAATAGATTCAAAGCAACTGGTTATTGCCACGAACGGATACACCTCGACACTGACTCCGTGGTTGCAGCAACGGGTCATTCCAATTGGCAGCTACATTATTGCCACCGAACCTCTGCCAAAAACCACCATTAGATCTTTGTTTCCGACTAACCGGGTTGTGACCGACACCTGCCGGGTCATCTATTATTACCGTGCATCACCAGACGGTACCCGCGTGCTTTTCGGTGGCAGGGTATCAGCCTCTGAAACTAATCCGGATATCAGCGGGCCGAAGCTGCATCGTGAAATGTGCAGGATATTCCCGCAGTTAACTCATACCAGAATCAGTCGGTCGTGGAATGGATTTGTCGCCTTCAGCTTTGACGATCTGCCACACATTGGAACACACAATGGCGTTCACTATGCAGCAGCATACTGCGGTTCCGGGATTGCCTTGTCCAGTTACCTGGGCAATTGTTTGGGTGAGAAAATCGTCAATGGTCGCAACAGCGCTTTTGAACAAACATCATTTCCAACCCGGCCTGGCTATCGTGGCAAACCCTGGTTCCTGCCACCAATCGTTGCCTACTATCAATGGCGGGACAGAATGGAGTTCAGTGCTTGAAGGAAAAATCCGCAACAACAGGATAATGATCTGTGGGCCAGGTATCACCCGACTTCTCTCTGACAACAACCGGTTCACCGATCAACACCAGCTCTGCGGAATAGGCGATATGGTCAATCGCGCCGAATAGATTCAGACCGCGATTAAAATGGTAGGTTGAACCTTTAACCGGCGCAAACGCAAGACCTGCAGTTTCCAGTGTCCGATGTAATGAAGAGCCCAGCCGCGCATTGAAGTCACCGGTAACTAACACCGCCTGCCCGGCACTGAGCCACGGTTGTACGCGTTGCGCAACCAGATCAATGGAGCGCCGACGATTCTCACGACTCGCATAGTCAGTATGTATATTCACAACCCGAAACCGGTTGCCGGTGGCGCGATCTATAAACTGTGCCCACGAAGCAAATGCCGGATAAGAGCCGTTGTAAGTGCGGGAATAGATAACGTCGGGCGTTTCAGAGAAAAAGAACCAGCCCTGATCTTCCAGCCGGTACTTTGCATGACGATACAGTATCGGCTGAGTCGATGGAAACGACCGCCAGTCACCCACAGCGGCCGTGGCGTAATCGGGGTTGTTTTCCTCAAGCCAGTCACGCACCAGATTGATACTTCCGTCATTACCACCAGCAAAACTCTCCATTTCCTGAAAGGCAACAATATCCGCCTCTAGAGACTGAAAGATACGATTTAGCGGTGCTTTACGCTGTTGCCAATGCTCGGTTCCCCAGTTGCCCTGCTGGCGAGACAGCACAATGTAGTGGACGTTGTAGGTCGCAATACGAAGCACGTTATCTGCCGCTGGCTGTAACCCGGTGCCCGCAGAATTTCGTACCACCTGACAGCCGCCGACAAGCAGGACTCCGCACAGCACAATCAGTAATACTTTTAAGGTTCTCACTACCACTCGCTGCACTATGGACATAAGCTCATACTATAGAACTGTCCAGCTACCACTGCCATGACTAGACACCGCTGCTTCGATTACTCGCATATTGCACACGGCGTCGTCCAGTGTTACCGGAAGTGCAGTACCATCGAGTATCGCATCGGCAACCGCTTCAGCCTGTAACGAGTACTGATCGCACACCGGGAATGCGATCTCCTCGGTACCATTATCATTGTCTATCCATACCCTGGCCGGCTTGTCTGGCAAAGTGTTAAACGGAATTTCGATTTCAATGCGCCCGCGTGTACCCAACACATGAACCCGTTGATACGGGTGCATTTGTGTAGAGCAGGTAAATGTCGCCATAGCATCACCAAAGTCAAGAATTGCACTGGCAACCCGGTCGGTACCGAAGTCAGGATCTATATCCAGCGAGGCAAAGACCTTTTCCGGTTCACGATCAAACAGGAACCGGGACTGGGATATTGGATAGCAACCGATATCCATCAAACCACCACCACCGATACCTGACTGGTTGCGGATGTTATTTGCATCATTGTTAAAGTAGGAAAAAATTGTCTGGATTGAACGCAAATCTCCAATCGCTTTTTCGTCCACCCACTGTTTTACAGCAAGCCACTGCGGATGAAAGCGATACATAAAAGCCTCCATCACGACGAGCTTAGGTGTTTTGGCAGCCACATCTCTCAAGCCGGCAGCTTCTTCGCAAGTCAACGCCACAGGTTTTTCACACAACACATGTTTACCTGCTTCAAGCGCTTTTATCGTCCACGGAACATGTAAATGATTGGGTAACGGGTTGTAGATAACATCGATATCCGGGTCTGCCAGCAAGGCGTCGTAATCACCATATGATTTATCAATACCAAGTCTGCCTGCGGCGTCAGACGCTGTTTCGTGGCTGCGCGAGGCAATACCCAGCACGTGACTGCGGCTGCTGTTCTGAATCGCGGGTATCACTTTTTCT
>CALLLY010000405.1 GCA_938008205.1 uncultured Granulosicoccaceae bacterium | reverse complement strand
GCAAATCCGGGTACAACGGGTCTGCCGGATCATTAAAGTTGCCATCGAGGAAAAAGCGACGCGGGTTACTGGTGCGTTGTGTTAACAGCGCGTAGTTATTTTCTGTGGCATCCGAAACAATGCCATCATTCACGTGTGCGTGAGACAGCGAATCGTCAGAGGTGTTCCACGTAATAGAATAGTCACCGGTGATTTCATTCACCAGCAGGTAACCGTCTGCGGTGCCATTGGCGTTGGTTTCGCTTGTTGTGTACTGAGTGACACCGTTGGGCGTTAGCTGTCTGCGAATTTCTCCATCTGGAAAAGCATCGTTGCGAGCAGCGATATAGAGATTACCCGAGTTCAGGTTCTGCAGGATAAAGTCCTGTTGATTAGCAGACAAAGTGGCAGGAACACTCCATTCGTCAGGGCCAGTCATTTCCAGCGCAAGTGCAACAAAACCGTTGGTCCCCGGAGGGCCAACCATAATATCTACACGGTTTGCGCTGACACCTGAAAGTGTTACTGAACCACTGGCATCCCCGGTAGTTCTGTCAAACGTCAGATTGGCTGTACCGATACCCGAGGAGCCTGTTGCAGGTACTGCCTGGCTTTCGACAAGATCAGTTTGCACCGCACCGTTGTCGGCGAGCACTGCGCCGCCATCAGTCGTACCACCATCCGTTGTGCCACCGTCTGTAGTGCCGCCATCTGTAGTGCCACCGTCCGTTGTGCCACCGTCCGTTGTGCCACCATCTGTGGTACCGCCATCTGTGGTACCGCCATTCGTTGTGCCGCCGTTCGTTGTGCCGCCGTTTGTGGTGCCACCATTCGTTGTACCACCGTCTGTGGTGCCACCATTTGTTGTACCACCGTCTGTGGTGCCGCCGTTGGTTGCACCATCGCTTGCGTTTGCGGTTCCACCGTCGCTATCACTGTCAAGCAACAATCCGGCAAGCGCCACACCACCCACAACTCCGAGAACGGTACCAGCGGATACGCCGCCACCAGCCAGTCCACCCGCCAGACCAGCATTGGTGTCGCCGGCCTGCTCTTCGCCAGCACAACCGGTAATTCCGATTGCAGCGGCGACAATCACCGGTAAAATTTTACTTATGGGCAGGTTTTGCGTGCGGTTTCTCATGAGTTTGATCCTGTGATCCTGAGTATAGATTTCGTTATGACTGGTACCGGCATGTGCAGCCGACTAAGCAATTTACCTACTGACCCGAACGGTTAAGACAACACCTGACTGAGTCATTTGACTCTATGTCAGCAATTATCGTGTCCGGGCTCAGCTATCTCATCTCCCGAGCTTACGCGGACTCTAACTCGCAACAGCACCATTTACTATTACGGAACTGACCGTTAACAATGTTATACATAGAAATACCATCCTGACTTGATCGGTACAGCCTGTCAAAACAACGCTATATCCATACATAAGAGGCCAATTTTGCGCTATTTTCTTCTTATGATCCTTGCCAAACCCGCTTAATGTTTCTTTTGTGTTACACGAAACGGCACTAGTGCGTCAACATTTTCCACATATAACGTCCGGGTATCCGCACAGGTTAAGCGCCATGTTTAGCAAACAGGTAATCTTTACCCATAGATTTTTCACTTGATACTCGCTCACTTTCTGGTGTTCACAAGGTAACTCGATATGATGTTTCCCATTCGGGATGAAAACCCACAGATCAATATGCCGTACGTCACCTATGCATTTATTGCATTAAACGTCATCGCATGGCTGGCCTTGCAGGGTATGGGTGTTGAGCCGGCGCTGAGTCAGTCAGTTTGTCAGTTCGGGCTAATACCCGCAGACCTGACCAGTCAGGAGTTTGTGCGCTCGCGCCCCATGTGTGCCATTGATGGCAACCCGGACTGGTACACATTGGTGAGCTCGGTATTTATGCACGGCAGCTGGATGCACCTGATAGGCAATATGTGGTTTCTATGGATATTCGGCAACAACGTCGAAGATTCCATGGGCAGCGTTCGCTTTGCGATTTTCTACCTGCTCAGCGGGGTTGCCGCCTCTGCCACACAAATTGTCGCCGATACCGGATCGGTAGTGCCAATGGTCGGTGCATCAGGCGCAATCGGCGGTGTCATGGGCGCTTATATTGTGTTGTACCCTAAAGTACATGTGCACATGTTTTTTCTATTCCGCACTTTCGCCATTCCCGCCATCCTGATGCTCGGGTACTGGATAATCATGCAGTTTGTGGGCGGCTTTTCTTCGATGGGTTCCACCGGTGGCGGAGTCGCTTTCTGGGCACACGTGGGTGGCTTTCTGGCCGGTATGGTTTTTATATTTGTGTTTAAAGATGAGGCGCTGCTTTCACAGCATCCGTATCGTGGCTGGAAACAGTCGGAGCATCGCGAAAAAGTTTGGCAGAAGGTGCCAACGCGTAAAGAAGGCTGGCACTAGCCTCAGGTTCAAACTGCATGGAAAACTTTGCTTTGCCCGTCGAGGCATGGATACCTATTACGCTGTTTGCGGCATTTTTTCAGAACCTGCGTTCTGCATTGCAAAAACATCTGAAGGGTAAACTCTCTAATAACGCAGCAGCATACGCACGTTTCCTCTATGCCCTGCCGTTTGCAGCACTCTATCTTTTTTTTGTTGACCGACTGCCATCAACGTCACTTCCCGCAACGAATAGTCAGTTTTTCATTTACTGTTTTTTCGGCGGGCTGAGCCAGATAATTTTTACCGTCATGTTGCTATGGATGTTTTCTTTCCGCAGTTTTGCGGTGGGCACTACGTTTTCTAAACTGGAAGTGGTGTCGGTTGCGGTGTTCGGTGCAGTGTTTCTTGGGGACTTACTCAATGCCTGGGCATTGATTGCCATTGCACTGTGCACACTGGGGGTTATCGCGTTGTCATCACGGCAAACCGGCGTCACCGTTCGCACGCTGCTGTCAGACTTGTGGGGCAAAGACACCGCCATCGGACTGATATGCTCGCTTTTTCTCGGCGCATCGGTGGTGTTTTTCAGAGCAGCGTCGTTGTCACTTAATCATGATGACGCGGTGATGTCTGCCGCCTTTACGCTAATCACGGCACTGTGTATCCAGTGCGTAGTGATGGGGGTATGGCTGATAATTGTTGAACCAGACCAGCTCAAAGCCTTAATTGTCGAGTGGAAGTGGGCCGGCATTGTAGGTATTGCCGGAACCCTGGCCTCTATTGGATGGTTTACCGCGTTTACCCTGCAAAACGCCAGCTACGTTCGTACTTTGGGACAAATAGAACTGTTGTTTACCTATTTGTTTACCACTCGCATTTTTAAAGAACAGGTCAGCCGACTGGAAATATTTGGTATCACACTAGTGGGTGCAGGGATTGTGATACTGCTGCTGATGGCATGACTACAAAAAGTGAATTAACAGGTACAACACTGCGGTTAGTGCGATGCTTAAGTGCAGCGCACCACGGATACCTGCCATCTTCCAAAGCTGCCCGAACACACCATTAAGAGCAATTGCCAACACCAGCAGCAATGCCACAACAAATCCAAAATCACTGAACGATACTGGCTGCATACCGCCAGCGCCGGCACTGAACGAACCGTGTTTGGAAGCCAGCATCCCGAATAGCATAGGTGCAGAAAATACCGTGTTGGTGCGGGAAGCCAGTAATGCTGTAGCCGCAGCTGCGGGCACATCACCAGACTTAAGACCACACACGACTTTCTGTTTTGGCCAGATAATAAGCCACACATTCAGAAACATGATTGTCCCCATTAAAGCAGCGATGGCGATGTATTGATTCATGCCAGCCCCTAACGAAACTAACAGGTACACACCAGTACCAAACGTGGCGACCGCGGCCCATCGAAACCACCATAGCGCTCTGGGGGCAAGCTTGGACAGTACGTCTGCCTTCGCCTCCGCCGTTGCCTCCTTCAGGTATTCACCCTGAATAAAGTTAAAAAAGTACAGCAGGCCTACCCACATTAATCCCGACAACACATGTGCCCAGCGAAATATAAACTCGATAAAGTAGGTCATTAGTTTTCCTGTAAGTTAAGGTGCCTGGCTGACACTCACACCAGCGCTTTGAGATCAGGCACGGGCCGGGCCGTATCCGGATTACTTTGCAACACAGACTCAAGCGCAGCTGCAACTGCCAGCACTTTGTTGTCAGCGCCATTAGGGCCCACCACCTGTATGCCAAATGGCATTCCCTCATGATCGACTCCGCAAGGTAACACACAGCTACAACACAGGGTGATAGTCGGCACGTAGGCAAGCGCCAGCCAGCGCATGTAGGTAGGCATGGTTTCGCCGTTGATTTCTGTTACTGCAAGCTGGCTGTGCGGATAGGGCGAGACCGCAGCAGCCGGGGTTATCAAGACATCGGCATCGTTAAAGTAGCTGAGCATGTCACGGTACAACACCGATTGCTGAGCAAACGCCCTTGCAATATCAGAGGCGGTGTACGCAAGCCCGCGCTCGGTATTGTCTATAACATTGGGGCCCAGTAACTCCGGATGCTTCTTAACGCGTTCTTCATGTGCGGCCACAAACACAACGCCGCGCAGAATTTCAAAAACTTCATGAGCATTTTCGGTCACCGGCGCACGCTCGGCACACTCGGCAAAGTTGCTGGAAATCGCAGCGACCCGCTTTTTAAAAATATCTGCAATAGTGTTATCTACCGGACAACAATCCATATCTACCGACCAGCTAACACGGATTTTATCAAGAGATGCCGGTGTTAACTGATGTTCGAATGCGTTGGCTGTCGGGCTGTAAGGGTCGCGTTGATCGACACCGGATATCGCACGAAGCTGCAGATGCGTATCTGCCACGGTACGCCCCATAGGCCCAAGCACTGGAAACGGGCTCAGTGCAACACCGCCATGTACGTTGGGCACCAGTCCCGGTGATGGACGATACCCGGTAATACCGCAATAAGCTGCCGGCGTTCTGAGGCTGCCACCGTAATCGGAACCGGTTGCCACAGGCAACATGCCGGTAGCGAGCGCAACTGCCGTACCGCCGGACGAACCGGCACAGGTTTTATCGGTATCAAAAGGGTTGCTGGTTATGCCATACACTTTATTTTTAGTGTTGCCACCGGCACCAAACTCAGGTGTGTTGGTTTTACAAAAGATATTGCCGCCATGCTGCCGAAGGTCACTAACAATCTTGTCGTCTTCTTCGGGGACATGATGTTCAAACTCCAGTGAGCCCCAGGTGGTTCGCAGACCGGCTGTTGCTTCAAGATCCTTAATACCGACAGGCAAACCTCCCAGAATGCCAAGATCCTCTCCCTTACCCAATGCCTCAGTC
>CALLLY010000404.1 GCA_938008205.1 uncultured Granulosicoccaceae bacterium | reverse complement strand
AACAGTAAAAACGGATCAAAGCGATCGGGTTCATGAAAGCCAAACGCACGGTGCAACTTAACGCCTGCACCTTCCAGTGTAGGTTTTGCATCTGTGGTTGTGATAACCGGTCTGATTGACATGATGGTTCCTTAAAAAACGGTTGCGTTCGGCGCGTTCAGTAGACAATATAGAGTTGCATCCAGTTTAACAGATGCTAAAAAATGAATAGATAGTTCTAAAAAATAGAATACTATGGGACAACTGGAAGACCTCCGCGCATTTGTTCAAATTGTAGAACTCGAGAGCATCGGCAAAGCGGCTGAAAAAGCGGGTATTGCCAAGTCGGCGATGAGTCGTAAACTGCGCCTGCTGGAAGAGCGTATGCAAGCTGCACTGATTATCAGAACCACCAGGCAATGGTCACTGACTGAGGCGGGCCGGCAGTATTACGAGCGTGGTCTCGGTGTGCTTGCAGCGTACGATGAATTCGAAGCGGCGGTGCGCGATGACGATCACGACCTCAAGGGGGAGATCAGACTTTCCGTGCCTCTTTATTTCGGGCAACTGGCGTTGACTGAGCCATTGCTTGCATTTACCCAGGCTCATCCTGATGTCCATTTGAACGTTGATTACAACGATCGTTTCGTAGATCTGTTAGCCGAGCATCTGGATTTTGTGATCAGAATTACCACGCTGCCGGACTCCTCACACATCGCCCGGCGGTTATGTCAAACCGAGCATCGGTTTTGTGCACACCCAGACTATTTAAAAGATACAGCTGTGATTAAAACCCCTGAAGATTTAAAGGAGCATCGTATTCTTCAGTACGGTTATGCGAAAAGACCCAAGTGGAAATTCTCTTCCGGTGGCGGTAAGGGGAAAGCACTGGCCGTGTCGCTGAAGGCAAATCTTAATTCACATGATGGCAGCTTTCTTGTGGCAGCCGCAGAGCAGGGGCTTGGCGTTTGCCGGGTGCCTGATTTTCTTGCCAAAGAGTCTATTCAGCGTGGAGATCTGGTTGAAATTCTGCCGCAGTACAAATTACCTGCTGAAGGGGTATATGTTGTGTATCCGGCATCAAAACATTTGCCTCAGCGCACACGTAAACTAATGGATTTCTTAATTACACATTTTGATTGTGCACAAGATTAATGAATTAGAACAACGTTAATTGAGGTTTGATATGCGGTGGCACAAACTGACTGCAGTCCAGTTCAAAATCGCGACCTACAGAGATGCCCGCGCGTTTACATGCAAACTCAAAGCGTTGCCGGATAATCTCTGCCCGCGGGCCACTGCCGATCATTCGTGCGCCAAATTCTGCGTTGTTTAAGTGATCGTTTCTGACCGATCGTATGGCTTTCATCACGCGCGCTGCGCGCAGCGGATAGTGGGCTTCCAGCCATTGTGGAAACAGTTGCTGGAGTTCGTGCGGCAGCCTTAACACGATGGCATAGGCGGCCTGAGCACCGGCATCGGCAGCACTGGCAACAATAGTGTCTATCTCTTCTTCATTGAGTGCAGGGATCACCGGTGATACAGAAACCCGGGTAGGGATACCAGCTGTACTGAGCTTATCCAGCGTTTGCAGACGCCTTGCAGGGGTGGTGGCACGGGGCTCAAGGTTTCTGGCCAGCTTTCTGTCCAGGGTGGTAATGGTTATGCAAACAGAAACCAGATTCAGTTGCGCCATTTCTTTAAGCAGGTCAATATCACGTTCAATCAAGGATGACTTGGTGATCAGGTAAGCCGGGTGTTTTGCTTCCAGCAGCACTTGCAGAATTTGTCTGGTAATGCCAAGGCTTTTTTCAAGTGGTTGATATGCGTCGGTATTGACACCGATGGCGATGGGTTCGCAACGATAGTTTTTTTTCTTAAGTTCGGTTCGCAACAGATCGGGTGCCTGACGTTTGGCGTACAACAGTGTTTCAAAATCCAGCCCCGCAGAGTGCCCGAGATAAGTGTGAGACGGTCTTGCAAAGCAGTAAATACAGCCGTGTTCGCAACCCCGGTAGGGATTGATTGATCTGTCGAAGTGAATGTCCGGCGATTGATTGCGTGTAATAATGGTTCGGTTGCAGTCGTCGCGCCAGTGCGTTTGCACCCTGGTTTCGGGTTCGATGTATGAGCTCCAGCCATCGTCAATATCAGTATGGCGGGTGCGCTCAAATCTGCCGGACGCATTGCTAACAGAGCCTCTGCCCCGACGAACCAGCGGTGTCTCATGCATGGGTGCGTGTTTAACTGTACAAAAAAACAGTATAGTCTTTTGGTGGTGTTTGCGCAATGCAGGTTGTTGCGCTACGACATTGCGTGAATACGGATAGAATACTCAGATGACTCCAGAAAAAATTATTGCAACACTTGGTATGACAGCACATCCGGAAGGTGGCTGGTACGCAGAAACCTGGCGGGAATCTTCTGTGCCGCGTGCAACAGGCACCGCTATCTATTTTTTATTGGAGGCGCATCAGCACAGTCATTGGCACAAGGTTGATGCTGCCGAAATTTGGCACTGGTATGCGGGTTCAGCAATGGAGTTGCATATCGCTGATGGCAACCGTCAGTCAGTAGAAATTCTTGGCGCAGATATTCTGAATCATCAACGACCGCAAATCATCGTGCCGGCAGATGCCTGGCAGAAATCGATACCGATAGACGGCTGGGTGCTGGTGGGTTGTACGGTGAGCCCGGGTTTTCAATTCGAAGGATTTGAATTGGCGGCCGACGACTGGCAGCCGGGTAACTGATCGCTGGTTAATAGTTTATTAGCTAATCTGGTCGAAAAATTAACATAGCGTCCAGGAGATTACGCACCGCTCGCCCGGGCGTAATCTCCTGGCTTTACCCCGCCATCCGGCGGGGTAATTATCATGGGGGATTATCAGAACTTGCCGTTGTTATTCTTCCATTCTGACTTCGGTGGTATTGCTTCAATGGTATCCCAGTGCTCGGCAATCTTACCGTTTTCAACGCGGAAAAGGTCGTAGAAAGCGGTATGTTGATCACCCAGTGCACCTTCGCTTGCAACCAGTACAAAATTGCCTTCGCCAAGCACTTTGTGTACTTGATCGTATTTCATAGTAATACCTTGTTGCGCCATCTCCGCAAGTGCTTTTCCAAGCCCTGACAAACCATCACCGATCATCGGGTTGTGCTGTAGATAGTTATCGCCATCAAAGTAGCCAGCCAGCTTATCCATATCGCCCTGCACCAGTATGTCTTCAACAAATCCTTTTACCAGAGCTTTATTTTCTGCTGTCTTGTCCAGATCTGTTGCCTGTGTTGCACCGTCTGTCATGGTACGGCCGCTCGGGTTTGCGCTGGCTGCGGTTTCCTGCAGGTTGTCCCAGTGTTCGACAATCAGTCCGTCTTCAAAGCGAAAAATGTCAAAGCCGATCTTAGGGCCGAAGAAATTATATTCACTATGCGTGAATACAAAGTCACCGTCCTGAAACGCCCGGATTGTATTTACTTTGGCTGACCCT
>CALLLY010000403.1 GCA_938008205.1 uncultured Granulosicoccaceae bacterium | reverse complement strand
GGTGACTTTTTCCCACGCAATCAATACACGCCAACCTCCCGACGAAACCATTCGCGAAGCTGTCGGCAAGTCGAATAGTTATAGAACCAGCGTTCGATCACTCAGTGAAATTCAGCGTATTGCTCTTGCAGAAAAACGCCTGGAAATACTGGATTACTAAATCACGCCTGACTGCAGCGTAATGTTCAATAGCAGACCACTTCATTCTAGACAGCTTTTTACTTAGTATATGAATTTAGAATATTAAGTGCTTCTAATGCCGGGACAAGAGATTTGTGCCGATCCATCAGCTTAGGCAGCACCTCTCGCCAGGCCTGTTCAGCAGCATTAAGAAACATCGGCGGCCAGGGCTCCACACGAGTGTTACCAGCGCCTTGGTTGGCGATGGTAACAAGAGCAGCCTGAGTGTCGATTGTGACAGCCTTCTGGTTAAGCACATCGCATGCGTCAGCAATAACAGTTTGAACACGTGCCGGCAAGGACTGCCACTTTTTTAAATTCACTACCAGCAAGGCAAACACACTGTTGCGCTCCCATGACGGGTAGTAGAAGTAGTTTGAGACCTGAGCAAAGCCCGCGCGGGCATCCATTAAGGGGTTTAACGAAACCAGTAAATCGACGACCCCGCTGGCATACCCCAGATAGAGATCTCCCCGCGGTAACGGGCGAGCTGCAATATTTAACTGCTGATAAATTTCGTTCGACAGCCCCTGCGAGTGGATTGTCAAACCGCGCGGTACATCTGGCCAGATAAACTCGTCGCGTGAGAACACACCTGAATCGTTGTTCGCGTGGCCGCAAAGCAACACATGCGTGCCGTTGCTCTGAAACGCCTGGTCGATGATCTTGCGACCTTCTGTCGACTCCGACCATTTAACGATTTCCGACGCTTCAGGCCCAAAAGGCAGCCCGCCGAACACTTGCGATATAGCCGGTCGAAACCCCAGACCAATAGGATCCAGCAGCACTACATCAATGCCTGAGGCATTGATTAGTTGCACAGCTTGTACAGCCGAGAATCCTCGCGTTTTACGTGACCGACGGAACTTTACTTTTTCAGTCTCCTCTCGCTTCACAATGGTGAGCAGTTTTTCCAGCTGATTGCCAAAAAACGGATCGGCAGGATGAAATACCGATGCCAGCTCAAACCTTTGTGGTCGCTCGGCAGCCGTGACTTGACCGTTTACTAACAGGGCGAATGCCAACATAACCAGGTAAACCAGATCAGCAGGTGCCTGCGGTTTTTTGCCGTAATATAACTTGATAGTTCTAATTAACACACAACACCTCCACCGCTCCAGATATCCACCAAATTGAAACCCTCACATTGTAAAAAGATACAGCCACATTCCTTGAGTTTCCATATACTTTTGTTGAAGCAATCGGTTCTGTATTCAAATGATCAAAAGAAAAATCACACAAACTGAAGTGGGTTTCTGTTTCGGAAACAGTGCGGTTACCCGGCTCCACGAACGATCGCGATTGGCATTCTAGTAAACCTGCCCATATTTACCGACACCGTCTCTGCACCAACATGCATTAATAAACCACATCAACCTCACTAACCCCCTCCATCTCGCTCAATGCCTCAATCAATTGCCTTGAAGGGGCAATCTGCCAGTCGTCGCCTAACCGGATTCGTGCAGACGCAGCCGCATTTGAGTAGTCGATATATACGGGTAACCGGCCGACACCGCGGTGATCCGCCAGTGCTTCCTGAATAGGTTTTAAGCTCCCTGCCCCACACCATTTAACCAACAGCAATCTGGCAAAGCGCTCACGTGCATTTTCCAGACTATAGATTTGTTTGGCGCGAATCATGTGCCCGCCACTGAAGGAATCGATACTTAAACCTCCTTCTACGACAATAATGGTATCTGACTGAATCACCGAGGCACTTGCTTCCAACAGTTCTCCTGCCACCATTACATCCACTTTGGCCGTTTTATCATCGAGTGTTGCGGTAAGGATTTTACTGCCTCGGTTAGTGGCTCTAACCCTGATGTCGGTAACCAGCCCTGCGATAACTGCTTCTATACCTTTGCTTCCCCAGCCACCTTTTGAATCATCACTTGCGGCAGGCACTCGCGCGCATTGGTCTACTATGCGACCACTGGTGATCTTTAACAGTTCCTGGGCATGCGGGTCGATCGGGTGTCCGCTGAAGTACATGCCAGTGGTTTTTTTCTCATCGGCCAATAATTCGTGCTTAGGCCATTCCGGCACCGCTACCAGAAGTTCAGTTTCGTTTTCTTCACTGGCAACCAGTTCACCAAACATATCAAACTGACCGCTGTCTGTATCCCGGGCTTTTTGTTGCGCGGCACTTAAGGCAGTACCAAGATTGTCCATTAAGGTAGCGCGATTTTCCCGCAGGCAGTCAAGCGCACCGGCTTTGATTAAACATTCCACCACACTGCGCCCCATTTGTGATGAATCTACCCGTTGGCACAGGTCAAACAGGTTTTTAAACAACCCGCCGTTTTCGCGCTCAGTGAAGATTTTTTCAAGTACACCCTCACCAACACCTTTTATGGCACCCAGACCAAAGCGAACATTGCCGTCTTCAGTCGGCGTGAAGCCAGTGTAGGAGTGATTGATATCCGGCGGCAGCAGTTTAAGTCCGGAATCTAGCAAGTCTTCAATCGTCTTAACGACTTTATCGGTGGAGTCCATATCTGCACTGAGTACTGCACTGAAAAACTCTGCGGGATGATGTCGCTTTAACCACGCCGTTTGATAAGAGAGTACTGCGTAAGCCACCGAGTGAGACTTATTAAATCCATAGCCTGCAAATTTTTCTACAAGATCAAAAATATTACTGGCGAGGTCGAGGTCGATGCTGTTTTCCTTACAGCCATCGAGAAAAACCTGCCGCTGCTTGGCCATTTCCTCAGGCTTTTTCTTACCCATGGCCCGGCGCAGCACGTCTGCACCACCGAGTGAATAACCCGCCAGCACCTGGCCGATCTGCATCACCTGTTCCTGATAAACAATCACACCATAGGTGGATTGCAAAATGGGTTTTAAACTATCGTGCTGGTAGTCGGGATGCGGAAATGAAACCGGCGCTTGTCCGTTTTTGCGGGCAATAAAGTCGTCCAGCATGCCGGAGCTCATCGGGCCCGGGCGATACAACGCGACCAGTGCAACTATATCGTCAAAGCAATCCGGCTTGAGCTGTGCGATCAGCTTTTTCATGCCACCGGATTCAAGCTGAAATACTCCGGTAGTTTTGGCTTCCTGCAGTAAGCGGTAAGTCTGGCCGTCGTCAAAGGTGAGCTTGTCCAGATTGAGCTGTTCGTCTTTACTGCGCTTGCTGTTGATCATGGTCACGGCGTTTTCAATGATCGTCAGCGTGCGCAAGCCAAGAAAGTCGAACTTCACCAGACCAACGGCTTCTGCGTCGTCTTTATCAAACTGGGTAACCAGACTGGAACCATCTGCTTCGCAGTACAGCGGTGTAAAGTCAGTAAGCCTGGTAGGTGCGATAACCACTCCACCCGCGTGTTTACCGGCGTTACGCGCCAGCCCTTCCAGCTGCAGCGCCATGTCTACCACGGCTTTGATATCTTCTTCGTTGTTGTAGGCGTGGCGCATGTCTTCGGCAGCTTCAAGCGCTTTGGTCAGCGTGATACCAAGGTCCATCGGTACCATTTTGGCTAATCGATCACCAAAACCGTACGGGTGACCCATAACACGCGCGACGTCTCGCACCACCGCTTTGGCTGCCATGGTGCCGTAGGTAATAATCTGCGATACCTTATCGCTGCCGTACTTATCAGACACGTACTGAATAACGCTGTCGCGTTTATCCATACAAAAGTCGATATCAAAGTCAGGCATGGAAACGCGTTCGGGGTTTAGAAAGCGTTCGAACAGCAGATCATAGGCAAGCGGATCAACATCCGTAATGCCTAATGCATAAGCCACCAGTGATCCCGCACCCGAACCACGGCCCGGTCCTACCGGTACATCGTTATCACGACTCCACTTAATGAAGTCAGATACGATGAGAAAGTAACCCGGAAACTCCATCTGGATGATCACATCCAGCTCACGCTTTAAGCGCGCATCGTAGGGTGCACGTATTTCCGCAAAGCCTTCGGCTTTAGTGTCGAATAAATGGTCAAGACGCCAGTTCAGCCCTTCTTCTGAAAGAGTTCGCAGATGATCGGATTCTGTCATGCCCGGCGGCACCGGAAAGTCAGGCAACATCGAGTGACCCAACTGGATCGTCAGATTGCAGCGTTTGGCAATTTCAACGGTATTTTCCAGCGCCTGCGGAATGTCGGCAAACAGTTTGGCCATTTCATCCGCGGTGCGTAAGTATTGTTTATCGCTATAGGTTCGCGGACGTCTGGTACTGGTGACTTCATGCCCCTGATGAATACACACACGAATCTCATGAGCATCGAATTCTTTTTGCTTTAAAAAGCGCACATCATTGGTGGCCACCAACGGACAGTTGGCAGAGCCCGCCAGTTGTATCGCCGCCTGGTTATAAGCCTCGTCACCATCACGACCGGTACGCTGCAGCTCCAGGTAAAAAGTATTTTTAAAAAGTGCCCGCCAGTGATCAAGACAGGCCTGGGCCGCATTGTGATTGTCTGACAACAGTGCGCGTCCAATATCGCCAAACTTGCCACCCGACAACGCAATAATGCCAGTGGTGTTGCCTGCCAGCCATTCGTTATGAATGATCGCACGCTCATGTGTTTGCCCTTCCTGATAACTGCGGGACACCAGTGCAGAAAGATTCAAATAGCCTTCGGTATTTTGTGCAAGCAATACCATTGGCGACAATTCGTTGTCTGCGTTGGCAACCCAGGCATCTACCCCGATGACCGGCTTCACGCCATTTTTCATCGCAGCACGATAAAACTTGATCAGCGCAAACATATTGCTCTGATCGGTCAGTGCCACTGCCGGCATGCCGCCCGCCGCTGCGGCCGCCATTAATCGCGGGATTCTGACAACACTATCAACCAGCGAAAATTCGGTGTGCACCCGCAGGTGAACAAAACCACTCATACAATCGCACCTACCAGTGAGGCGTTTTCAACCGCACGCACCGGCCCGAAGCTGCGCCGGTGAATATCCAGCACACCATGTTGTTGCAATGCCGCCAAATGCTGTTTGGTGGGATAACCCTTGTGGCTGTCAAATCCGTACTGCGGGTAAAGCTTATGCATTTCCAGCATGGATTGGTCACGAGCAACCTTTGCCAGAATAGAGGCAGCTGCGATCTCTTTCACCAAGGCATCACCTTTCACCACCGCCTGGCAGTTAAAGTCAGTTAACGGACAACGGTTACCGTCGATCAGACAATGCTGCGGCGGTGTGCGCAAGCCTTCAATGGCGCGTGCCATCGCCAGCATCGACGCATGCAGGATATTGATCTGGTCAATCTCAGCCACACTGGCATCTGCCACATGCCAGGCGACTGCGCGCTCCTTGATTTGCCCAGCCAGCTCTTCGCGCCGTTCGGCGGTCAGCGCTTTGGAATCGTTCAACCCGTCAACAGGCTGGTCGGGATCAAGAATGACTGCTGCGGCAACGACGGCACCTGCCAGGGGCCCGCGCCCGGCCTCATCGACCCCCGCGACCAGATAGCGTTGGCGATTTTCAGTGCCGTTCAGGAACAGTTGATCAAAGGAAATTAGTGGGCTGCGCATGGGGGCAGATGATATCGGACAATGCCGCTGGCTTGTACCATTCGAAGGGTTTTTGTTTGGTGATTTTCCGGTGATCGCTCAGGCAGTGGCGGGGTGATGCAACAAAGTCATCACACTGGCTGACAGCATCAGGAAACCCGATGTGTAGGCAAGACAAACTGCGCCCATTCAATTCGCTGACAAATCAGGCCTGCTGTGATGCAAAGACGCAGTCATCGGTGTAACACCACGTTTACATCGTTGTCTGGTAGCATGCCAGCGTATTGCCACCTGATTCCATACCGAGGATACAACGTGACTATTAAAGACACTGACCTGCTACTGGTTATTGATGTGCAAAATGATTTCTGCCCCGGCGGTGCGCTGGCCGTGGAAGATGGCGACAGTGTGGTGCCGGTGATCAACGAACTCATAGGCCGTTTCACCAACGTTGTACTCACACAGGACTGGCACCCGGCCGGCCACAGTTCATTTGCCAGCAGCCACCAGGGGCAAAGTCCGTTCGGCACCATTGAATTGCCGTACGGTCAGCAGACCCTGTGGCCGGACCACTGCATCCAGGGCAGCCGTGGCGCTGAATTTCATTCAGACCTGATTACCGACCCTTCGTCGCTGATCATTCGTAAAGGAATGAATCCGGCAATTGATTCCTACTCGGCGTTTTTTGAAAACGACCACAGCACCAGTACCGGATTAGCGGGCTATCTTCGCGACCGCAATATACAGCGCGTTATCTGCACCGGTCTGGCATTTGATTTCTGTGTGTTCTACTCGGCACAGGATGCAGTGAAAGAACAGTTTGAAACGGTTGTCGTTACAGATGCGTGCCGTGCCATTGATATGGAAGGCAGCGCGCAAAGCGCACAGGACGCAATGAAAGCAAATGGTGTTTCACTTGTTACCAGCGCACAGCTTTGATCTGAACCTCTGCCGTATCACAACCCAAAGGACCAAGTAAAAATGAACAACGACAAAGTCGCGCTTATCACCGGTGCATCGTCAGGTATTGGCAAGCAGACCGCCCTGGCGTTTATAGAAGCGGGATATAAAGTAGTGGTGACTGCCAGAAGAGAAGATCTGCTGCAGGAAGTTGCCAGTGGCGCTAAAGATGAAAGCGTGCTGGTGTGTCAGTCAGACCTGACTGACGAAGCAAGTGTCGACAATCTCTTTGCGCAAATCAAGAGCAGGTTCGGTCGACTCGATGTGGTGTTTAACAACGCCGGTAACAATGTTGCACCGGCAGTGATTGGTGACATCAGTGTTGCAGACTGGAAGAAAGTGGTCGACGTTAATTTAACCGGCGCGTTCATGATAGCCCGCAGCGCGTTTAACTTAATGCGAGAACAACAACCCCAGGGTGGACGCATTATCAACAACGGCTCTATCTCAGCGCATGTACCACGACCGGGCTCTGCACCATACACCAGTACCAAACATGCGATAACCGGGTTAACTCGAACCATCTCTCTCGACGGCAGACCATTCAACATTGCCTGTGGTCAAATAGATAT
>CALLLY010000402.1 GCA_938008205.1 uncultured Granulosicoccaceae bacterium | reverse complement strand
AACCATGCCAACATCTTCTGACATCTGTAGATGCTCGGCATTGGAGACACGCCAGAAGTGGCGGCTGTCCCATTCTGCTTCACGCACCGGCACCTGATCGGCAAACTTTTCCAGCAAGTGTTCATTGCTTTTATAGCCGTGTGCACGTTCCCAGCCGGCAGCTTCCATAAAGTAACCACCGAGCGCTTGCTCACGTTCGTAAAACGGGCTGCGTCTCAGGCCGCGACCTTTGGTGTACGGCTCACGGTTGTGTACGGCAGGGTTATAGATTTTGAATGCAGTTTCATAGCAGCGGTCGTGTATGTACTGTTCTTCCTGCTGAAAGGGATAGTAGCGCGCTACATCTATTCCGCTGTGATCAAATTCAGTCACGCCATCTGTCATCCAGTCGGCCAGTACTTTGCCAGTGCCCGGGCCGTCTTTCACCCACACCGATACGGCATACCACAGGCCACGCACATTGGCGGATTCACCAATGGACGGGCCGCCGTCGGCGGTGACTTGCAGCAACCCGTTGAATGAGCGCTTTTCATCATAGCCAAGCTCACCAAGGATAGGCGTGAGTTCAATGGCACGCTCCAGTGGTTCGATGATCTGTTCCATTTCAAGGTCGCGCTGTGACGGTGACAGGCGCGCCTGTTCTTTTTCCAGCAGATCTCGCGGGTGGCACATGCGTGGTTCTTTTTCTTCGTAGTAGCCCCATTCGATCATGCCGCCTTCAGCGGTGGTCGGGTCTCCTGTGTCACGCAGATAAGCCGAGTTACCCTGATCTCGCAGTAACGGGTAGCCGATGTCTTTGCCGGTGCCTGCAAACTCATCATAAGGGCCAAACCATAACAGCGGGTGATCGACTGGCATCACAGGAAGATCCTCCCCTGCCATTTCTGCGATAAGGCGGCCCCACAGCCCGGCGCAAACCACCACATACTCAGCCGCGATGTAACCGCGCGTGGTTTCCACACCGACGATTCTGCCGGCTTTGATATCCAGGCCTGTGGCAGACGTGTTAGCAAATGTTGTCAAATTGCCAGTCTTTTCGCAGGCATCGACAATCTCGCCAGAGACCACCTGCGACCGCGGAATCACCAGTCCGGCGTCCGGGTCCCACAGTGCCCCCTGGATAACATCTTCCTCGATAAGCGGCATTTTCTCCTTGGCCTCAGCCGCACTGATCATGCAGGCGTTGGTGCCAAACGATTTACCCGAGGCCACCTTGCGCTGCAGCTCAGCCATGCGGTCGTCATCCCCGACCCGCGCCACCTCCAGCCCGCCCACCTTGGCGTAGCGACCGAGCTTCTCGAAGAAATCGATACTGTACATAGTGGTGTGACAAGTCATCTGATCGTGCGCGGTGGCGTAACAGAAATCAGACGCATGCGCCGTAGAACCGATATCCGTAGGAATCGCGGACTTGTCGATACCGACAATATTGTCCCAGCCGCGCTCAATCAGATGGTGCGCAACAGACGCGCCGACAATCCCGCCCTGGCCGATGATGACAACCTTGGCGCTTGAAGGAAAACTAGCCATGAGAATCGCTCTGTAAACTCGGAAAGGTAGTGTTTGTATAGTGTAATACACACTCGAGGATTGCGGATCGTCGCAGAAAAACGTGGTGATCGATTACCGCAAGCTGGCGGCCGGTTTTCAAGTCGCGACAAATGATCTGGAAGCTGAATTGTCGCGTTGAATCGGTACGATGTTCTGACTAAGCCAGATTAGCCTCGCTTACGCGTCGGGTTTCCTGTGATCGAGCGTCACCTAAAAAACGCGAAAGCGTTTTCCCAGCGTGTTGATCAGTTTTGAGTATTGTCGATTCAACGGGTAAAAGCGGCATGGATGCCAGCGTTAGCGCAGCAGCGCAAGGACGCGCATCTGCGCGGCCCGTTGAAGCGGCAATACTCAAAATGGCGCACCAACATCGAAGAGAATTAACCAGCTTCCCACAATACTAAATCAAGTAGCACCAGCCATCATCCGGGAGCGCCACCCGCAGGGCCAATCATTCGCGAGAAAGCCTTTGGTTACTTTGGGCTTTTCAAAGTGACGCCCGCTGCAGGCGACATCTACTCAGCCCGCTGCAGGCGCATCCCACAGCCCGCTGCAAGCGCATCTAACTGGCCCGCCGCAGGCGCACCTAATCACCCGCCGCAGGCAAAAAAACCTAACTAAACCCTCCAGCAATAACATCCGGAATAGGATAAGTATGCAACTGCCCATGATGCTGATAAGCCCCAATCAAAACACTTCGAGTCTCAACCGAAGACTGACGACGCGGTAGAGCGGCATCCGCCCACAAACAATCGGAAGTGCAATTCATTGCCTGATTTTTTCTAACCTGTACTGGCAGGACAAGTGAGGCATTAGCTTCCAATACCTGTGCAGATGAATTTCGTAGCGTGTTTAGATCAAGAAAGTTGTTTTCCCAGTACACCGAGCCCGGAAAGAAGTGTTTCAGTTCCAGTGGCTTTGCTGCGAGGTTGGTAAATTCAGCTGTGCCGTTATCGTTAATCAAAATGGTGAGTTCGGATACACCATAGTGGGTAGCCGCAGCGGTAGATTCCGTAGCGAGTTCTTTTATCCCTGCTAACACTGGTGTCGGCAGACAGGCAACGGCGCCAAGGGTTCCGGCAGTTGTCAGCAGTTTCAGGGTTTGTCTTTTACTTTTATCTATCATGCACCTTCCCAATGCGTGTGGTAACGGATTAACCATATGGGAACAGCATCGATAAATAATGCCGGTGAGGTTAAAAACCGTTAAATCACAGAATTACAGCAGTATTTTCTATGCCACGGAAGGCTTGCACGTGCTGATAAGCTATGAAATCAGCCCCGGGATTTTTTTCGAGTTCTTTGCGTTTCTAAATACCAGTGGCTTAGTCTGTGGCTCGCGGCTGGCGGTGATAGCTTCTTCTATTACATGTCTTTGCGGTGATTTGTCACACACGGGATCTGTTGCAGCAGCATCTCCTGTGAGCATATAGGCCTGGCATCGACACCCACCGAAATCTGTTTCTTTTTCAGAGCATGATCGACAAGGTTCCTGCATCCAGTCAAATCCACGAAACTTGTTGAAGGCATCTGATCGTTTCCAGATTTCACTCAGTGGTGTGTCTTTGGCGTTGGGAAATTCAATGCCGGGTATCACGCGCGCGGAGTGACAGGGCAGTGCGGTACCATCAGGCGTGACCAGCATAAACAAACTTCCCCAGCCGCTCATACACGGCTTGGGTCGACTTTCGTAGTAGTCGGGTATCACGTAATAGATCTTCATCGCATCGTTGATCTTCTGATCGCGAAAGCGATTAACCGCGGCCTCTGCAGATTCAAGCTGTGCACGATCAGGCATCAGTACATCGCGGTTAAGAAATGCCCAGCCATAGTACTGCGTAGTGGCAAGCTCAACATAGTCGGCCTCGAGTTGTGTGGCCAGTGTGAGCATGTCTTCGACCTGATCTATGTTCTCTCTGTGGGTGACAAAACATAGCACCATGGGAAAGCCGTTTTCTTTCACTGCGCGCGCCATATCCAGCTTGTGCTGAAAGGAATCGGTTCCAGCTATCCAGTTATTCAGTTCACTGGAGCTTGCCTGAAAACTGACCTGGATATGATCGAGCCCGGCCTCTTTAAGTGAGGCCACGCGATCCGCTGTCATACCAATCCCTGAAGTAATCAGGTTGGTGTAGTAACCCAGCTTACGTGCTTCAGCAACAATAACTTCCAGATCCTTTCGCACAATAGGCTCACCACCGGATAAACCGAGTTGTGCCGCACCGAGCTCACGACCTTCACGCAGTACCTTGATCCATTGATCTGTATCGAGCTCGGTTCCGGTTTGTGCAAAATCTACCGGATTACTGCAATACGGACACTGCAGCGGACATTTATAGGTGAGTTCGGCGAGTAGCCATAGTGGTGCGTTGGGCTCAGACATCGAGCCAGCCTTCTGACGATGCACCGGCAACGAAGTCCAGTACGTCTTTTGATAGTTCTACACCGGGAAACTTTTCTTCGAGACTTTTAATGATTGCCGCGACATTTTGCTCGCCGGTACATTGTTGAACTATCTCGGCGGCACTGCCACTGAGGACTTTCATCCCCTCCGGGTACAGCACCACAAAGCTGTCCTGTGCAGGCTCCCATTGCAGTCGATAGCCATTGGCCAGTTTAGGAATTTGCGTTAGTTGTGCCGTTGTATCAGGGGAGTCAGTGTTCATGTTGACAAGATATCTGCTGCAGTGGATTCGACGTTAAAGTAGGGCGGCATGTTGTGAACGTATGCCATATGCATTGAATCCAGCATGGTCCACAAGACGTCGAGTTTGAATTGTAGTATTTGCATGGCGCGGTCTTGTTGTTCACGGGTGGTAAAGTGTTCCAGGGTGATCGCCAGTCCGTGCTCAACATCGCGATGCGCTTCTTTAATACGGTTTTTAAAGTAGTCCAGCCCCTGGCTTTCTATCCATGGATATTTTTCAGGCCAGCTGGAAATTCTTTGTTTGTGAACAGTTGGTGCAAACATTTCGGTCAGTGACGAGCAGGCGGCTTCCTGCCAGGTCGCAGTGGCGACAAAATTTATGTACGCATCAACAGCAAAACGGACACCTGGCAGCACCAGCTTTTCACTGATGACATCCTCGCGCTGCAAACCGGTAGCTTCTGCCAGCCGAATCCAGACTTCAATGCCGCCATCGCTTCCGACTGAACCGTCGTGATCAATGATGCGTTGAACCCACTGTTGTCTCACCAGTCGGTCCGGGCAGTTGGCCAGAACGGTGGCGTCTTTGCGGGGGATGGTGATCTGGTAGTAGTAGCGGTTAGCTACCCAGCCCTGAATTTGTTCACGGGTGAGCGTGCCTTCGTACATCATTTGTTGAAAGGGATGGTGAATATGATACTTCGCCCCCAGCGCACGAAGTTGTTGTTCAAACAATTCTGATGACCAGGCCTTGTCTCGGTTACCTGTCATATTTCCTCCTTTACAGCACGCGTTAAAGCCGACAGCATTGGATCGTAGGGTTCACTATATAACAATTTCCATGGTGTCTTCGGCAACTTCGATGTGCTGTTCCTGAAGCAGGCGTCGTTGTTGCGAGTCGGCATCGAGTATAGGGTTGGTGTTATTGATATGGATGAGGATTTTACGGCAGGTGTAATGCGACAGCTCCTCAATCATGCCGCCACTGCCTGATTGTGCCAGGTGGCCCATTTCAGACGCCAGCTTGCTGCCGACTCCGCGGGTTTGCATTTCATCGTTGGTCCAGGTGGTACCGTCAACCAGCAGACAATCTGCCGTTTTCATGGCTGCGCGTGTTGAATCCTGCAGGCCGCCGAGTCCGGGCGAGTAAAATACGCTGCTGCCGCTTGTGGTGTCGCGAATGGTGATTGCGATATTGTCTCCGGGATGCGGATCATGCCGGTGTGGCGAATACGGCGGTGCTTTGCTGTCAATCATGAGCGGCTCGAATTCAAGATTGTCAATTCCCGGAACACTGAATGCGGGCTGGTTACAGTCGATCTCTTGCCAGTCTACGCCACAGTAGTGTTCCAGCATATTGAGCACAGGAAAACCGGTGGTGAGATCCTGATGGACCATTCGGGTGCAGTATATCGGCAGGCGTTTGTGGTGCTCACGGAGGCTAAGCAGGCCGGTTGTATGGTCAATTTGACTGTCCATCAGCATGACCGCGGTAATGCCGGTGTCGCGCAGACTGCGCGCGGGCTGCAACTGCTGACACTGGCGCAACTGCTGACCTATATCGGGTGATGCGTTCACCAGCAGCCAGTTGGTGCCGTCGCTTGAAACTGCAATGGAAGATTGTGTTCTTGCCGTGGAATTTATGCGTTTTTCACGGTGGCCTTTGCAGGTCTCGCAATTGCAGTTCCACTGAGGATATCCGCCGCCGGCGGCCGAACCCAATACGAGAATTTTAAGCATTTCGACTGATCAGAGGCCTTCGTTACTGGCCATTTGAATAAGTTCGAGCACGGCCAGAGGGTATAGGGAGTAAAAATCCAGACTCCAGAGACGACAAAGACGACCCGGAAGTCGCCTTTGCGTAAACCGAAAATCCTTACGGATTAGCGGCTGTAGCAGTACATTGTGACCTCGAAACCGAGACGAATGTCCTTAACAGTAGGTGTAGTCCACATGATAAATCCTCCTCATTTGCAAATGGAAGTGCCCGACAACGCCGAGCGAATTTAAGTGTACACAGGAAGCACAATCGACACTAGCCCTTTTTTTGCAATGGTGAAAACGGCCTATTCCAGAAAGTCGAAGATTTCAGTTAACACGCGCTGTGGTTTCTTGCGTTTCCTGTAGTGCTTGCTGTCCAGCTTTTCTCCGGGGCCTTCATAAATGACTTCGTAGTCTTCGTCTTTCTGGCTGGAAATTGAAGGGATGGTGATATTGCTGGTGGTCGACTGGGTGCGCTCGATAATTTTGTCCAGCTCGCCGCGATCAAGCCATACCCCTCGACAGGTCGGGCAGTAGTCGATTTCGATCCCTTGTCTCTCGCTTGTGACCAGGGCAACGTCATGGCAAATCGGGCAGTCCATTAAAAATCTCCTCTTGTCCGGCGATCTTGAAAAGCGCATTTCAGTAACCAGTGTTAGTGGGATACCGAGCGATCAACTGTAGCAACAAGCGACTCGCAATGACACCAGCATCAATGACTGATCCTTGACAGAAATTCCTATTTTTAATAACAAAGGTACCTCACATGAAAAGGCGTAAAGTACTACAGGCGTTTCTTGCTGTACCGGTGTTGCATTCCGGTGTTGTTGCAGCAGGTGGGCTGGCTAAAAGCACGGCTGATGTAGAAGGTCCTTTTTACCCGGTGTTACCTATACCGGATACCCCTTCACTGTTTGATGCAGAAGACTACGCAGGTGATGCGCTGGAGTTCAGTGGTCAGGTACTGCTGGAAGATGGTACTCCTGCGACAGGTGTTACGATAGAAATCTGGCAGTGTGATGCTAATCAGACTTATAACCATCCAGCTGACAATGGTGAACGCGACACAAGCTTTAGAGGGTTTGCAGGGCAACGTTGCGATAGTGATGGTGCGTTCACTTTCAACACTATTGTTCCTGTGGCTTATGCAGGGCGTCCACCTCACATCCATGTGAAACTATGGCGCGGACAAACCGAGATTTTGACAACGCAGGTTTACTTAAGAGGAGATCGTGGCGACGACAGTCGCAAGATTAACCCTCTTAAGAACGACGACGAAATCTATGAGGCAACATTTGTGTTCGTTGTGTAGCCGGTTAACTGAAATCAGGCGTTGGCCAGAGCCTGGGTATTTTTCCAAAGGGTAGAGTCTATATCGACTGCCTCTTTACGCAGTCTTTGTGAGCCTGGAAGTCTGGCACCGGGTTGTTCATCAATAGCACTGGACAGTGCATCAAGGCGTTGCCAGAATAAATCATCAGAGAAAGCGGTTGGATCGATTACGGTATAGAACTGACCAAGATGGTGTGGCGGCCCTTCGGGTGCTTTTAGGCCACTGACGTTCAACGATGAAACACTGCCCGTCAGTGCTGAGGCGAGTATTTCAGTCATGAGTCCAAAGCCGTAGCCTTTGTAGCCTCCGGTAGAAACCAGTGAGCCTTTTATTGCGGCTTTTGGATCTGTAGTCGGGTCGCCGTTTTCATCGACTGCCCAGCCCAGAGGAATGTCTTCACCGGCACTGGCTGCCATAGTGATTTTACCTAACGCGACTGCACTGGTGCTTTGATCAAACTGAAAGGATACGCCACCATCTTTAGCCGGAATAGCCATTGCTATCGGGTTAGTTCCTAACACGGCGCGATTTCCCCCGGGCGGAGACACCACC